>NZ_JAUBPB010000081.1:0-28716 GCF_036700545.1 Microcoleus sp. SVA1B4 | reverse complement strand
GTCCCGCCCGTCCAAAAAGGACGGGCGGGACGCCCATCCCACAAACTTGTGGAAGTTATTTAATTCTCATTCCTTATGATGTTTTCTCACATTGCGGATTGTTTGGCCTGACGCACCTTATCCTATAATTAGCGCGTTATCCTATTTTACATAATTTTTCCAAGACCGCATACATATCACCCGCAAACTTTTTCGGATTCCACAGCGGCGACAAATTGGCTGGATCTTTAGATTTCACCAACTGTGATTTAATTGCATTTCTCAATTCACGATCTTTGCCCAATTTTACACCCACTTCCACATATTCCGACCAAGACAAAGCCACACCTGTTTCAATTCCCAAAGTCTGCAAAAACGAATAACCCATTCTCGACAAAAATTGCTCTCCTGTGCGAGTCACCACCGGCAAATTAGACCACAAAGCCTCTAAAGTTTGAGTTCCTCCGTTGTAAGGATAAGAATCTAACAACACATCTGCCAGCAAATAGATAATTCTGTGTTCTTCCTCAGTAGCAAACCTCGGCAAAAACTTAATTCGGTGCTTGCTCACTTTCTCAGCTTCGCAAGCTTGGTGATATGCAGCCTCAAACACCGCAGCATCGCCTAAAGCTTTGTGAATTAAGATACTGTTCGGCACTTCTTTGAGAATCGCAATTTGTGCTTTTACCAAGTCGCGATTAAATTTTCTGCCGGGACTGACGCACAGGTAAACTATCTGATCCAAACCGATCCGATGCGACCTTCTCAATGCAACCGGATCGACTCCATATCTCTGAAAACCGGACACCGCTACAAAGGAATCAGGCATCCTAATTAGCTGCTCGTCATAATATTTTTCCCTGTCTGCAGGGTGCGAGTGCCTGTCTGTAAGAAAGTAATTTTCCGGCGATATGTAAGGGGCGTCAAATCCCAGCCAAGAAACACAAACTGGTGCGGGTTTTTGGTAGAGAATATCAGCGTGCACTGGTACGCTGAGAGAATCTAAATCAACTAAAACGTCCAATTCATCTTGCTGAATTTGGTCGATAATTTCGGCAGAGTTTGCAATTCCGTTCGGGTAGGTTGTGGGAAAAGTCAGTTTGCCAAAACTTTCAAATTGCTGAGTGCGATCGTCAGGAACAATTCTTTCGGAAGCGTACAAATACACATTGGGTGTGATGTCGGACAATTCGCGAATGATGTCAGCGCTGCACCAACCTACAGAATGGCGGCTAAAGTGATTGGACAAAAAGCCGATTTTTAACTGGCTGGATGGAACCGTTGGTTTGAAACTGTAATTTGCGGGTTGAGAAAAATTAGGTTTAATACATTGGTAGATATACTTTTGGGCAATTAATCTGTAAAGTTTTGAGTTGGCTGTCAAGTCATCTCGCAAATAGGGTGTGCTGAATAACAAGTTTGCATAAAGCGATTTAATTTCCACCGGGCTAGCGGTTTCTAAGTTGTGCTGCAAGTATGACTCTAGCTCTAAAAATCGATCGCTCGCAATTTGATTTAATCCCGACACTTGATAGGTGCTGATGAAGTAAATAGCGGTCATAATTGGATCGGTTTCGGCACACATTTGGCTGTAGTGGTGCACGGCTTGCCGCGCGGCAGCTAAATCGCTAGTATCTCTGAGGATGCCGCACAAATGTTGGTGAGCAGAAATAAAATCCGGTTTAATTTCTAGAGCTTTTTGAAGGTTGGGTATTGCCTCTTTAAATTTGCCCTGGTGGCGCAAAACTTGGCCAATTTGACAGTATGCTTCGGCTAAATCGGGTTTAAATGCGATCGCCTGCTTCCATGCAGCCACCGCCTCATCTAACTTCCCTTGCCGCGCTAATTTATCTCCTAAATTTAAGTGAAAATCTACCTGAGCAAGGTGGGGATTGAGTTCGAGAGCTTTTTGCTCGTAGGCTACCGCTGCATCCTGCTGCCCCTGCTGCTTCAGTGCCCCTGCCAAATTCCAGTAAGCAGCAGCCAAATTTGGTTTAAGTTCGATCGCCTTTTCGTAATTGACAACCGCCTCCACCAAATGTCCTTGTTTGTAGAGCATACTGCCCAAATTAGCATAAGCCTCAGCAAAATCGGGATTCAGAGCGATCGCCTCGGAATAAAACCGCATCGCTTCCTCAATTTGGCCGCTTGCTTGCTGCACATTGCCCATTGTCACGTAAGCCGCCGCCCAATCCGGTTGCAATTCCAGAGCTCGGCGACAAGCAGCGACGGCTGCTGCTAAATTGCCTTGAGAGTAATAGGTTTCTGCAGCGACTGTCAGGGATGCAGCATCTTCAAATTGGGGTGTTTCGGATTGGTTGCTAAAATCGGAATTCATTTGGCGGCCTATCTGTGCTATCAAGTTAAAGGTTGAATCTATATTATTTTGCAGAGTAGCAGTTTTAGCGGAACTACGGGCGATCGTCACAGAGAATTTATGAGCGACAAGCAAGCGACACAGCGCCAACATAACATCAAGTGGAAACCAAACCTCCTGCTGGGGATACTCTTGTTAACCTTAGCAATCCCCTTACCCTTTGCCCAAAAGACTTTCGCCCAGCAGCAGCAGACAGCCAGCTTTCGGCAGAAATTATTTCAAACTGCTCTTTATTTCACCCTATATTTTGAGGGCGGATTCAGCAATCACCCAGCCGATAAGGGCGGCAGAACTTATCGGGGCGTTTTGCAAACGGAATACAACGCCTACCGCTACAGTCGTGGGCTTCCGCCCCTCGACGTGACGCAGATGTCGGAAGCAGAGCTCCTAGAAATTTATAAATATTACTGGGATTCGAGCCTCTCGGGCACGATGCAGCCGGCTTTGGCGATCGTCATGTTTGACACTGCCGTTAATTTCGGTATTAATAACTCTATTACCTTTCTTCAGCAAGCATTAGGATTGCCGCAAACGGGAGTTTTTGATGCCCGCACCAAGGAAGCGCTAAAAGGAGCGAATAATAGAAATACCGCGTTGCAAATGATTAACGAACGGATTATTTACCGCTACAAACGGGTGCAAGAAGATCCCACTCAAATGGCTTTTTTCCGGGGGTGGCTGAGTCGCGATTACAGTTTGTGGGGTTATGTGAACAAGATTAAGAATTAACAGTTAACAGTTAAGCTGTGGAGCGTTTAAAATAGTATTATATGGTGCCACGGGCCTCCGCGTTTCCCTTGCCGGTGGAAGCGATCGAGCCGACGCACCCTACAGGTTTCGTTAGTGGTTTAAATGCTCCACAGGTTAGTCCCTCTCTGCTGGGACGAAAGTTTATGTAGTAGCGGTTTTCAACCGCCGAGTCTTATCTGTTATGCCGATCGCATTTCCCACAGCCACAGCAGCCGATTGACAATGCCAGTGATCTTGTTGCAGAGTGATTCATCCGCTACCATTATCCCTCGATGTACTGAGTAAAAACACTCCGTCTTGCCGATGAATCGGGCGCCAATTTCCGAAATCGAAGGGACAACGAACCAGGAACAAGGAATTTTTTATTAAAATTTACACATACAAATATTAGTCAATTCTCCCAAATGCCTTCTACATAAGAGCCTTCCACCTTCATTTGACGCTCTATCTAAAGTTAGGTAAAATAATTCATATTTTATGCTTAGCAGCTTTGAGCAAATCTTCAGCAGCTTTGTATCTAAGGCAACAATATCACTAGAGTGTTTATTGTTACCTTTGATACGTAGAAACCAAATAATTAGAGGGAGCGAGAAATTGGAAGTTTTTGAACGATCGCAACAACGGCAAACGCCCTCAACCCGAATGGCTGCAGTCGAGTCTTTTTGCAAAAAAGCGAGTATTGCAGTAATGGCGATCGGCTGTACAGTCATTTTGGGTTGGATATTCGATGTGCAACTCTTAAAAAGCATTCTGCCCGGACTCGTTACCATGAAAGCCAATACTGCGGTATGCTTTATTTTGGGCGGGTTTTCTCTATTCATCCAACAGATAGGGCGCACCAAATTAACAGCAAGAAAGCCTCAAAAAAATTACAAAAAATTGATTTTATTATCCTCATTTTTAATTATATTAATTAGCCTATTAACCCTACTTCAATATAGCTTTAATTTAGACTTAGGCATCGACCAACTGCTATTTAAAGAAAGTTACACATTGACAATTACCGGAACACCAGGACGCATGGCACCGAATACTGCTGGTGCTTTTTTATTGCTGGGAACAGCGCTGCTGCTGCTGTCAGAACGTCGGCCTAAATACCTGCGGATTCAAATTTTAAGCTGTTGTGCATTTTTAATTGCATTTACGGGTTTGATAGGCTATTTCTACGACAAAGCTTTATTTTACCAAATTGGCAATAATACAGGGATGGCTTTGCACACCTCAGCAGCATTTATGTTGCTGAGCTGCGGCATTTTATTTGCCAGTCCCGATCGAGGATTGATAGCAGTAATGACGAGCGATCGCGCGGGCGGCATCATGGCGCGGCGCTTGTTGCCACGGGCAATCATTATCCCACCTTTAGTCGGTTATTTCATCCTATTGGGAGATCGGTTACAAGCCTACACGCCGGAGGTAGGGATATCGCTGTTAAGCGTATTGAACGTGATTATTTTTACAGTTCTGATTTGGCAGAATGCCAAAACTCTCTGCAGCGCAGACCGGAAACGCTATCGAGCGGAACTGGGACTGAGAAAAGCTAAATTAGACTTAGAAAATCAAGTTGAGAAACGGACTATCCAACTGCAAATAACCAACGAGCAATTGCAACAGCAAATTTTCGACTCTCAAACAACAAAGCAGGCGCTTCAAAAAAACTACAATCTGTTGATGACAGTAATCAACAGTACGCCCGCAGCCCTATTTGTCAAAGATATTCAGGGCCGTTATCTAATGCTTAATGCTGCGGGAGCCAGTATAATTGGCCAGTCTGTAGACGACATTATCGGCAGAGATGACAGCGAGTTGTTTCCGCCGGAAATTGCGGAAAATATTATAAAAACCGATCGCCCAATTATGGCAGCGGGAACAACGGAAGCGATCGAAGAAGAGCTGCCCGTCAAAGGAAATTTGAGGATATTTCTTTCTACAAAAAGTGCTTACCGGGACGGCTTAGGAAAGATCAGCGGTATAGTTAGCATCGCGCGGGATATTACTGAGAGCAAACAAGCCGAAATCGCTAACAGAAGTTTAGCAGCAATTCTGGAAGCAACCCCGGATTTTGTAGGTATCTACAACCTCGAAGGACGCGCCATTTACATTAACAAAGCCGGCAGAAAAATGGTGGGTATCGGCGAAAACGAAGAGATATCCAAGCGAAAAGTTGCAGAATTCACGGCAGCCTCAGCCCGCAGCACTTTGAAACAAGCGATCGCCACCGCTGTTTCCGAGGGCTTTTGGAGTGGAGAAACAGCCTTCGTGTCAGCATCGGGACTCGAACTTCCCGTCAGCCAAGTCCTCATCTCCCACTCCGCACCGGGCGGCAAACTCGCATACATTTCGACGATCGCCCGCGACATCAGCGATCGCAAACAAGCTGAACAAGCGCTGCAACTGTCTCAAGCTCGTTTCGCTGGCATTGTAGAAATTGCCGACGACGCGATTATTTCGGTGGATGCTGAGCAAAAAATTATCCTGTTCAACCAAGGTGCAGAACGGATTTTTGGCTGGACGGCTGCGGAGGCGATCGGGCAATCCCTGAGCCTGCTGTTGCCCGAAGCTTGTGCCACCCTTCACAGTCTCCTCGTCAGCAATTTCGGCGACGTTCAACAAGCCCGAACAATGGGCCACCGCAAAGAAATTTTCGCCCGCCGCCGAGATGGTACGGAATTTCCCGCCGAAGCTTCTATTTCCCAACTCGAAGTGGCAGGCGAAATCATATTCACAGCTATTTTGCGCGACGTGACAGCCAGCCGCCAAGCCGAAGAAGCTGTGCGTCTGAGCGAGGAAAGATATCGATCGCTGGCAATGGCAACCGCACAGATGGTTTGGACGACCAACGCTAGCGGAATCTTCGACAAGCCTCAGCCTGATTGGATAGCTTATACGGGCATGAGTTTGAAAGAGAAGGACAACTCGATAGAAGCAGTGCACCCAGAAGACCGCGATCGCACAATACAAGCTTGGATGCGGGCCATAGAAACAAAAAGTCTCTACGAAGTGGAGCACCGCTTGCGGGCCGCCGACGGCAGCTACAGACACTTCTGGGTGCGGGGCGTTCCCCTTTTGGCAGCCGACGGCAGCATTCGCGAGTGGGTGGGCACTCACACCGACATTAGCGATCGAGTCCAAGTTTTGGAAGCACTCAAGCAGTCCGAGGGACAGTATCGATCGCAAGCAACCGAGCTCGAAAAAGCTGTCCAAGAGTTGCACCAAGCTCAAACTCAACTAATCCAAACCGAAAAAATCTCTTCTCTCGGCCAGCTAGTCGCCGGAGTCGCCCACGAAATTAACAATCCCATTAACTTCATCTACGGCAACATCACCCACGCCAGCCAATACACCACAGACTT
Organism: Microcoleus sp. SVA1B4; assembly: GCF_036700545.1. Lineage (NCBI taxonomy): Bacteria > Bacillati > Cyanobacteriota > Cyanophyceae > Oscillatoriales > Microcoleaceae > Microcoleus > Microcoleus sp. SVA1B4. Next base: position 22,260 of record NZ_JAUBPB010000081.1, on the reverse strand, counting down.
GCTCGGTTTGCTCCACCTTTACCAAGAAAAATACCCAAATCCCGTCCCAGAAATTGTAGAAGCAGCCGAAGATATTGAAGTTGATTACTTAATGGAAGACTTTACGAAGATTTTGGAATCAATGAAAGTTGGAGCCGATCGCATCCGCGACTTAGTTGTATCCTTACGCAACTTTTCCCGACTCGACGAATCGCAGATGAAGCGAGTAGATATTCACGAAGGAATCGAAAGCACTTTGCTAATTTTGCAGCACCGGATCAAAGCTAATGTACTTCGTCCCGCTATTGAGATTATCAAAGAATACAGCAATTTTCCAAAAGTAGAGTGCTATGTAGGTCAGCTCAATCAAGTATTTATGAATCTTTTAGTAAATGCGATCGACGCCCTCGAAGAGTACAACAGCACTCATTCTTCAAAAGAAATATATGCTCGCCACAACCGAATTCGGATTAGCACAAGTGCGAATTCCGAGACAGTAACAATTCGGATTGCCGACAACGGGATGGGAATCAATCAAGAAGTTATTGGCAAGTTGTTCGACCCATTTTTTACTACTAAACCAGTCGGCAAAGGCACAGGCTTGGGACTGTCAATCAGCTATCAGATTATAGTTGAAAAACACCGAGGCAAATTGCGGTGTATTTCCACGCCTGGGGAAGGTGCAGAGTTTGTCATCGAGATTCCCATTCGCCAGGAAGTATCGCCTCTAGTCACAGGAAATAATCAATTAGCAGCAGTTGGTAGTTAATTGTTAGTTGCGATCGGTGGCATCGGAATTAATATTACCCGAAATCAGGAAACGGCAGTGCCGTTTCCCTACAATTATATCATTCCGAAGCTAGCGGATTTGATATAACCGGGCGGTTGGAAACCGCGTCTACACAAACGATGTCCGCCTCCGCGGACGAAGAAATATCGAATTTGAGATAAATGTGCGATGGCTTACGCCCCGCTACGCTACGACTCTTCAACCCGCGGAGGCGGGTTTTGTCTGTGTAGACGCGGTTTCAACCGCCGGGGTTTTTGGGTTGATGGCCGATGGGATTTTTGGGTTGATGGGCGATCGAATTTGAGAGAAATGTGCGATGGGATTTGATATCATTCCGGCACAGCCAGAATTGATATGACATAAGCTCTGCCTCAAGATCGCCCAAAACCGCAATAATTCTTTACAATAAAATAGTAAATATGATTATTCACTTAAATAAATCCCTTGAAAATGCCTGTAAACCAACTTTCTCCCACAATAGCCTCGACGCAAACACATACACTCGACTTTGACATAGCCATCGTCGGAGGCGGCATAGTCGGGGCCACCTTAGCCAGCGCCTTAAAAGATTCCGGCTTAAAAATAGCGATAATTGAAACCCAACTCCCCGCCGCCGCCGCAGCCAAAAAACAAGCCTATGCAATCACCCTGCTATCAGGAATGATCTTAGAAGGTATCGGCGTGTGGCAGCAAATCTTGCCGCAAATCACCACCTTCGAGCAAATTAGCCTCTGCGACGGCGACTATCCCGGTGTCGTCGAATTCCACCGCCCGGATTTGGGAAATACTGGCAAATTGCCTGTACCAAAAACAGCTTTAGGTTACGTTGGCGAGCACCGAGTCATGCTGTCAGCTTTGCAAGAATCTTTGGCAAAAAACCCGAATTTTAGTTGGGTTTGTCCGGCGGAAGTTGTCGAGGTAAAATATTTAACCGATTGCGCGGAAATAGAAGTCAAACAAAACGGCGAAACTCGGACAATTCGCACCAAATTATTAGTCGCCGCCGACGGTTCGCGATCGCGCATCCGCACCGAAGCCAACATCAGCACTCGCGGCTGGAAATACTGGCAATCCTGCGTTGCTATCACTATTAAAGCAGAAAAACCGCATAATGATATCGCTTTTGAGCGCTTTTGGCCGAGCGGCCCGATGGGAGTTTTACCATTACCTGGGAACCGTTGTCAAGTAGTTTGGACAGCACCCCACGCGGAAGCAAAAGCTTTGCAACAAATGGATGAAACAGAGTTTTTGACTTTGTTGGAACAGCGCACGGGCGGGCTTTTGGGGCGTTTGGAATTGGAGAGCGATCGCTTTTTGTTTCCGGTGCAGTTAATGCAGAGCGATCGCTACGTTTTGCCCAGATTAGCACTAATTGGGGACGCCGCCCACTGCTGCCATCCCGTCGGCGGCCAGGGATTAAATATGGGTATTCGAGACGCTGGGGCGATCGCCCAAATCTTGCAACAAGCGCACCAAAAAGGCGAAGATATCGGCGATTTGCGAGTATTGAAACGGTATCACAACTGGCGCAAAAAAGAGAATTTAATCGTGTTAGGATTTACCGATTTTCTAGACAGATTATTTTCTAATACTTGGCTGCCAATTGTAGCATTTCGCCGCTTTGGATTGTGGTGTTTGCGGACAATTCCCCCAGTGAGGTTTTTAGCCTTGCGCTTGATGACAGGCTTGATGGGCCGGCCACCGGAATTAGGCATTTAGTCAAAATCAAAGAAACCGATTTTTTCTCGAATCTTCGCACTGTAACGAAGTCTCTCGCAAAAACCCGGTTTCTGGCTACTCACCCATCAAACTCAATTCATCGATGACTGGTATATAATTAAGATTGAACAGAGCCGATTAAAAGCTATGTCAAGTACAGCCAAAACGGAGGAAAAGAAACAATGAATTTAGAGCAAGCAGTTTTAGATAAATTGCGCGAATTGCCCCCGAATCAGCACCAAGAAGTTTTAGATTTTGCTGAATTTCTTCAGCAAAAAAACCTTATCAAACGACCTCTAAAGAGCGTCAAAGGAATGTGGAATAATTTAGATATGGATATCACCGAAGAAGATATTACCGAAGCTAGAAAAGAAATGTGGGGAAATTTTCCGAGAGGGGATATTTAATGACCGCCGTTGTAGCCGACACTCATACAATTATCTGGTATTTGCGGGAGAATGCTCGATTATCACAAACAGCTATGACTGCTTTGGATGCAGCATTAGCATGAGGCTATTCGATTTATGTGTCCGCGATTTCCGTTGTAGAATTAAGTTATTTAGTGGAAAGGTATCGATTGCCCGAAGAGGCATTTGAGGAGTTAATCAATGCCTTATCCGATCCGGGAACTGGTTTAGCCATCGCCCCTTTGGATTTAATCACAGCACAAATTCTGCGTCAGATTCCCCGCGATGTGGTACCAGATATGCCGGACAGGATTATTGCCGCCACTGCTTTATCTTTGAGTCTTCCGTTAGTCACCCGCGACGCAAAAATTCAAGCAGTAACAACTATTCAGACAATTTGGTGAATATGAGGGGAATTTACCATGCAAGAAACTGAGTGGGAGTTTGCGGAAATCTGGGCTGATACTCTGATATCTCCTCCTTATATCCTGATGTTAGTCAAGGAAATTTCAGGAAAATTTTGCATCCATAACCCGGCACAAAACTATAAAGTTATCTTTACCACTGACAATTACCAATCTGCTAAAATGTGGCTACTAGAGGATGAATATGAGCGTTTGAATAGTCGCATTTTACGAAAAGTATAAAATAAAGTGGTGTCGCCACAACCGCCAGGGGTTGAAACCCCTGGCGTCGGGCGAAAGTCGGTTGAAACCGACTGAAAATCAGAGATAAAAATGAAAAACTCTTTAGTCCTCTTCAGAGGACTTTTGCTATGAGACAGGGGGTTTCAACCCCTGGCGGACTATCGGGCTAACCGAGGTTTCTCGCCACTGGCACCATCAAAGAAACCGGGTTTTTTCCTCAATCTTTGCAATGTTACGAAGTTGGTCGCAAAAACGCGGTACAATGATGGACTCAGCTTGAACCCAGCCCTGACGGCAATAGAAAAACTATGCAGCCCGAACAAGAACAAGAAATTCTCAACCTGCGCGATCGCCAATTAACGCCCAAACAAATTGCCCGAAAGTTAGGATTGAAAGCATCCGAAGTCAGTACCTTTCTTCAATCTCATGCAGAACAAACAGCCCTCGCTAGCGCCGAAAAAGGAGAGTTATTGCCCGTTGCTCAATGTCTCGTGGATGTAAATTTTGCGAAGGTATTGTTGGGGAATGAAACCTCTGAAACGAGCGGTTTGGGTTTAGTGGTGGTGACTCGTTCCAAGGGATACAATCGTTTTGTTGCAGCCTCTTATTTGATCGACTACTGGTGTTTGGGAGTCAAGGATGTCATCCCGCCACGTAACTGCAACGATAGCCAATATAAAAAATTCGTTCAGCTTTCTTACTCGCAGTTTATGCAAGAGTACGAGGAGATTAGTTTAGAGCAAGCACAAGCCCTGGTTTGGGGTGCGATCGCCTATGCCAAAACATTAGGCTTTGAACCGCATCGCGATTTCGAGCAGTCGAAGGCTCATTTAGGAGAATCAACCAGCGAAATCGGCTTGAAATTCGGTCGCAATGGAAAACCTTATTATATTGAAGGGCCTCACGATAATACAAGGAAAATTATCAATACGCTTAAAAACTCTGTGGGAGACGGTAATTTCGATTACTTGTTCGGGATTGGGTAGAAATTGATACGGGGGAGCGTCAACCGCCAAACCATCAATCGTGATAAAATAAACATCGGTGTTACTGACAACTCCCCACAATGGAAGAAACCCGCGCCCAAGCCTATCTGGAATTGATTTTGACACTGCTGACTTGTCCCAACGGTGAGGAACCGCAGATTTTAGAGGCTAACTTAGAATTGGTAGATTCGGGGTTTCTGCAAGTTTGCGAGGTAGTAGCAGAAAACCTGTCAGAGAAAGGACAGGAAAATAACGCTAATTTTTTACGGAATTTTGCCAGTCAGCTAGGGCAATTATTGGGGATGAATGATGAGGAAGATAGCGATAACTCTGAAGGTGAAAATCCTCAAGAGTATGCAAAGTTTATCCAAGACTTATTGCAAGCAGAACAAGATAGCAAGAGCGATATTAAAGTAATTTACCCCATGCTGGCCGGGCGGCAACATCTCCTCAATGACCATTTTGGCGAGATTTTACAGCAAATAGCCCAGAATTTAATTGCCGAACATCCCGAAGCAATTGAATTTATTCTCGACCTCATAGGAAACTTGAGTATTCATATTAGTGACTTTCCGCTGGGTAAAAGAGCGAATAATCTTGAAATTGTCATTACCGGTTATCAAATACTTTTAAGTAATTGGGAACCCGGAAGCGAAAAATGGGCCCTGACACACAATAATCTGGCAACAGCCTACACGGATAGAATCAGGGGAGAGAAAGCTCAGAATATCGAACTGGCGATCACATCATACACTGCTGCATTAACCGTCCGCACCCGCGAAGCTTTTCCCCAAGATTGGGCGATGACGCAAAATAATCTGGGAGAAGCCTACAGTAACAGAATCAGGGGAGAGAAAGCAGATAATATCGAAGTTGCGATCGCATCTTACACTGCTGCATTAACCGTCCGCACCCGCGATGCCTTTCCCGAAAAATGGGCTATGACGCAAAATAATCTGGCAGTTGCCTACAGTGACAGAATCAGGGGAGAGAAAGCTCAGAATATCGAAAATGCGATCGCATCTTACACTGCTGCATTAACCGTCCGCACCCGCGATACCTTTCCCGAAAAATGGGCTATGACGCAAAATAATCTAGCAGTTGCCTACAGTGACAGAATCAGGGGAGAGAAAGCTCAGAATATCGAAAATGCGATCGCATCTCACACTGCTGCATTAACCATCTACACCCGCGATGCCTTTCCCGAATATTGGGCTGCGACGCAAAATAATCTGGCAATTGCCTACAGTAACAGAATCATGGGAGAGAAAGCTCAGAATATCGAAGATGCGATCGCATCTTACACTGCTGCATTAACCGTCTACACTCCCGATGCCTTTCCCGAATATTGGGCAAGGACGCAAAATAATCTGGCAGCAGTTTACAGTGACAGAATCAGGGAAGAGAAAGCTCAGAATCTCGAACTGGCGATCGCATCTTACACTGCTGCATTATCCGTCTACACCCGCGATGCCTTTCCCGAAAAATGGGCTATGACGCAAAATAATCTGGCAACAGCCTACAGTGACAGAATCAGGGGAGAGAAAGCTCAGAATCTCGAACTGGCGATCGCACTTTATCGCAATGCTTTAACTATCAGAACTCGCGAGGCTTTCCCGCAAGATTACACAGCAACTTTGTTTAATTTAGGAAATCTTTACCAAAACAACCAGCAATGGCAACTGGCTTACGATACATATACCCCAGCGATTGAAACAGTAGAATTTTTACGGGGTGAGATTCAATCTGGGGATGAAACCAAGCAGAAATTAGCCGAAGAATGGAATATGCTTTATCTCAATATGGTCGAAGTTTGCCTAAAGCTAAAAAACTACACCAAAGCCCTAGAATACGTCGAACGCAGCAAAGCCCGCAACTTAGTCGAACTCCTCGCCACCCGCGACTTATACCCCAAAGGCGATATTCCCGAAACCGTTCTCAACGAACTCTCACGCCTGCGTCGAGAAATTGATGCCGAACAGCGCCGACTAGAGAACGAACAGACAAATCGTAACAGCAACAGTGGCACAATATCGGGAGAACGCAGCCTCCAAATTGACCGCCTCCAAACTACCGGCCACGATGCTACCAATCTCACCCAATTGCGGCAACAACTCGACGAACTGCTCGTCCGCGACATCAAACCCATTGACCCCGACTTCCTGCTGACTCAAGAAGTTAAAGGCATCTTCTACGGCGATATTCAAGCCCTCACAGCAGAAAATACTGCTATCCTTCAGTGGTACCTCCTGGGCGACAAATTCCTTACTTTTATCATCACTCCTCAATCACCAACTCCTATAGTCTGGCAATCTTCAAAAGCCGACTTTCAAGCCTTGGTAAAGTGGCGCGAGGAATATCTCAGAGATTACCAAGAAGAGGATAAAACTCAATGGCGGGAAAACCTAGCCCCTCGCCTCCAAAGCTTATCTGAAATATTGCATCTCAATGAAATTCTGGGGAGAGTACCCAAACACTGCGATCAATTAATTTTAATTCCCCACATTTTCCTACACCTGTTCCCCATTCACGCCTTGCCGGTTAGCCCTGAAATCTGGCAGCGCTTTAACCCAGAAACCCAGTCTCTTGAACCCCACAATCCCTGCTTGCTAGATTGCTTCAAACAAGGTGTCCGCTATTCTCCCAGTTGCCAACTGCTGCAACAGGCACAAAGGCGAAAACGCCCCAATTTCACTCACCTATTTGCCGTCCAAAACCCCACCAATGACCTGCAATTTACAGACTTAGAAGTGCCAGCGATTAGTCAGCATTTCCACCCCAAAGATATCCTCATCCAAAGTGATGCCAAAAAATCAGTCATAGATGATAGCCGCCTCCGCATCGCCCACTGCGCCCACTTTAGCTGTCACGGCTATTTTAACTTTAATCAACCTTTGCTATCAGCATTGCTGCTAGCCGACTGCGAATTACCCCCGCCTCCCCCTGAAGAAAACCCCACTCGCTATCTACCCTTACAAAATGGCAACACCCTCGACCTCACCAAATGCCTCACCTTAGCAGACATCTTTGCCCTCGACTTCCGAGAATGCCGCCTAGTTGTGCTCTCCGCCTGCGAAACCGGCATCAGCGACTTTAGCAGCATCAGCGATGAATATATCAGCTTACCTAGCGGTTTCCTGGTAGCCGGCAGTTCGAGTGTCGTCCCCACCCTGTGGGCAGTCAACGATTTGTCAACCTCATTTTTGATGATAAAATTTTATCAGCTTCTGACAGCCGGGTTAAGTGTCTCCCTTGCCCTTAACTCTGCTCAACTTTGGCTGCGGGATGCCACTAAAGAAGATTTGCAAACATGGACAAAGCAACTTCCCCTACGTCGCGTCGCAAAAGCAAACCTGTACGATATGCTTGAGAAGATAGGCTCTAAAGAAATACGACCTTTTCAATCGCCCTACCATTGGGCTGCATTTTGTTCAGTTGGTCAATAGGAATCTGAGAATAATGCTCGAAGGTAGTCTTAACAACATCCACGCCTTTATATACCTAATCAAAAATCAGCCCGATCTGTTTTTGATTGAAAATAGAGATGAAGACCTCAAACAGGCAAGTGCTAATTTCGGAGAAACAGAGGACGATATTGCTGAAAACATCCTTGAATGGTGTGAAAAGTATCCCGACATTGAAAACGCATTATCCCTGACTCGCCAAAGATTAGATTCGGGGGAAATCCAATTAACCAATCGCCTCCCAGGAACAACCAAACCGATAGCTCCACCAGCGCCACCACCTCCCAAAGTTTCCAGAGAAACGCTATTAAATGCCATCCAAGAAAGTTTCCCCAACCCGTCAAAATAGCACTCAGGCTCTAGGTGATGAACAATCCTGAATTGACAGGCAAACTTGCCAACCCCAAACTAACGCTGTTTGCCTTTCATTTGTGCAACAACCTTGCAAAAGGCGATAAACAACCTGTAGACAAAGCAGATCATTTATGGCAGAAATGCGCTGCTTTAGGACACCTGCTGCAAACAAATCCGCCGCTCGATTTTTTGCCCGAAAAGCTGAACAATCGAAACAGCCAAAGCCAACCGAGCGACTATCTTGAACTTTACGAGTCAAATGGCGATAGATTTGTGTCATTTACAACAGTTAGCCAACCGGATAAACTGCCCCTGACAGGCGGAATTTACCCGATCCAACTCCACGATAGTTACGCCCTTGACTTCACGCTACTTTCCCCGAATTTAACAGTAGAAATCAACCAACTGAGCAACCTAAATTTTCAAGGTTGTCTGCTACCTGGCGAAATCCAAGCATCACTGGGACAAACTCTAGTATTATTTGCTAAACCTGTTGATTTTGTTGGCAATCATCAAGATTTAGCAGTAGCTTGTGTAGACGCTTTGTTTCAAAATTCAGAGCTTAAACAGCCAAAACCCTATTTAATCGGTGAAGGCAAACTGCTAGGTAGTCCCATTTTTGAATTTGACAACAGTCAAGAAGATCCGAGCTTAAAGTGTCATATCCTAGTCTGGTTAGATACTGATGAAAAAACTTCAGAGATAGAAGCATCCGGCAATTATTACCGTCCGCTGCTCAATTTGTTATGCTGCCGCAGTAAAATCCTTTATGTCTATTACCAAGCGCATCGGTGCAACCAGGAAGCGAGAAAACTGTACAGTCAATTAGAAGAAAAAGTAGAAGAATTTAGCCATTTAAAATCAGATAGAACTCTCCGGTTGGAACAACTAGAGGGCTGGCTGACCGATCTCCCTCAAATCGGGTTAACTTATGCCCGCTATTTGCGAGATATAGAACTTCACCAGATTGCAATAGAAACGAATGCTAAAAACTATAGTTATTGGCTCAAAAAATTTGGCGATTCCAGCATCAAAGACATCGATAACTTAGATTTTTTCAAAGAATTTATTAAGGAGAGCTGCAAGATTTTTCAGCAACAGATTAAACTGAATATGAGTTATCTTACCGCAGGAAAGGAATTGTTTCAACAGATGATTGAAACTATCCGGGGAATTGTGGAAGTTGATGCTCAAAAACAACAGGTAGAGTATGAGAAAAATGAAAGAGATAGCGATCGCAATTTACAAATTACCATAGCCGTTGTCGGTATCGGCATCGGCGTTGCGGGCGTGGTTTCCAGCAGCTACACCTTAGCTGTAGAAAAACCGTGGGCACCGCCATCTTTCCAGCATCCGCTACCGCTGCATCCTTTCTTTGGCGCAGTTATAGTTAGTTGTTTGGGCGGTGGAATCTTGGGAGGGCTTGCTTGGCTGATTGCTCGTAAAGTGCTAAAGTCATCATTCGATAGGCAAAGTGTATCTGGTTCCCAAAGTCAACCAGTTAATCATGTTTTGCAGGAGGCGGAAGAAGTGCGATCGACCAGAGATACAGAAGTTCGATAAGATAGAATTAGGTTCGCCACTGATTAAGCCAGCGGACTTGCCCTTTCCAGTCAGCAGCTTGTGTTTCTGAAAGCAGGCGATCGAGCGAAGCAATTAGACTAGATAATGTCCAACTGTTTTGAGCAGCCAAAATGATGCCACCATGTTCGGGATAACGCTGAGCTAAAACCTGAAAATCCCGGATATTAAACGTAAAAATACACCGCCCTCGCGCTGTTGCTTCTAGCAATTGAGCCTCATCGCTAGCATCTAAAGCCATCCACTCAGTCGGTGTCCGAGTGACATCGTGACTGCGAGATAAAAGGGCGGCTTGCAAAGCTTTAATAGAGGTATCGGCATCTAGATGCAATAGCGGTTTAGACATTAGCAGCTTCGATAATTTGTTCAGCGGCAATAGATGCGTCTATTTCTTGATGGTGAGCCGCATAAAAAGCGAGAACATCGTTCACTTGATCTTCACTTAAGTCATACTCAGTGGCAATTTGGTTTGGAGAAAAACCCCATTTCTGCGCTGCGATGACTACTGTTTGCACCCGCAACCGAGTGCCGCGCAAAACCGGAACGAGTTCGCCGCTAGCGCCGCGCACATAGGTGATTTCAGGAAAAGCCGGATCGTCATTCCGCTGGTTGAGAGTAGCGACTTTTTCGGCTACAGCCCAGAGGATAAACTGATCGAAGGAAATGCCTTGGAGTGTTGCCAATTTTTCAGCTTCTTGCTGTAACTGAACGGGTAAGTTTAAGGCGTAGGATGTCATTGATCTAACTTCCGTTTGCTAATATAATTTCATCGGTTCATTCTTTAACAACTTCCATCAACTCCTCAATCAAAACATCGAGGGTGCGAGCTATCTTTTGAATGGATGTGATATCAACCGTTGCTAGTCCTTCCGATCGAGCATAGTGCCTGACTGTGCTGTACGGAACCTCGGATCGATCGGCAACATCCTTTAGCGTCCATCCTTTTTCGTCAGCCAACTCTCGGATTCGGAACCTAACTAACCCCATTCTACTTGACAAACGATAAGTATCTATGTTTTTAATTCAAACACAATTGTCGATCGACAGTTAAACAGTATTTTGTAGGGTGCGTCGCTGTCACAAGTTCGATCGCACTTGAGGATATCTGATGGCGACGCACCCTACGGTACTAAAACTCGATCGACTTTCTCGAAAAACCACTCAATATAAAACAACTGCCGACAGCCAAAACCGTCAACAGTTGTTTTACATATTCAATGCGGATGGCGAGACTCGAACTCGCAAGGACATATTGCCACACGCACCTCAAGCGTGCGCGTATACCAATTCCGCCACATCCGCTCTTTCTGGCAATCTCCGGGATTTTTGCGTTACCAGTTAAAGATTTACAGGTTGAGGTTCCTGACATTTAACTTGTGACTTGCCCTTTGACACCGCCGATTTACAATCATAGCACCACTACCAGCAAAATGTAAAATAAATTTTTGTGAACAATTTCTGGAAAACGATTATCCAGAACATACCGAAAGGCATTATTGTACAGAATATTGAGTGAATTAAGCAGCGAAGATGGGGTTCTCGAAAATTTTAATCGCTAATCGGGGAGAAATAGCTCTCCGCATATTGCGGACCTGCGAGGAAATGGGGATTGCCACGGTCGCCGTACACTCCACCGTAGATAAACACGCCCTGCACGTCCAGTTGGCAGACGAAGCCGTTTGCATCGGCCCCCCCACCAGCAGCAAAAGCTATTTAAACATCCCCAACATCATCGCGGCTGCCCTGACGCGCAACGCCGCAGCCATTCACCCCGGTTACGGCTTCCTCGCCGAAAACGCCCGATTTGCCGAAATCTGCGCCGACCATCAAATTACCTTCATCGGCCCTTCTCCTGCCGCGATGCGGGCGATGGGCGACAAATCCACCGCCAAAGAAACGATGCAGCGGGTGAAAGTCCCCACAGTTCCCGGTAGCGAGGGATTGCTGGCGGACGATCGCGAAGCTTTGTCGATCGCCCGCGAAATCGGCTATCCTGTGATGATCAAAGCCACAGCCGGCGGTGGAGGCCGCGGGATGAGGCTAGTTAGAGAACCCTCGGAACTCCCCAAACTATTCTCAGCAGCCCAAGGCGAAGCCGACGCAGCCTTCGGCAACCCCGGACTTTACCTGGAAAAATTCATCGAAAAACCGCGGCACATCGAAATCCAAATTCTCGCCGACAACTACGGTAACGTCATCCACCTCGGCGAGAGAGATTGTTCGATTCAGCGCCGACACCAGAAACTCCTCGAAGAAGCCCCCAGCCCAGCCCTCAGCCAGAAACTGCGAGATCAAATGGGTCACGCCGCCATTGCCGCTGCCAAATCCATCAACTACACGGGTGCGGGCACTGTCGAATTTCTGCTTGACAAATCGGGCAAATTCTACTTCATGGAAATGAACACTCGCATCCAAGTAGAACATCCCGTCACCGAGATGATTACAGGCCTCGACTTGATAGCCGAACAAATCCGCATCGCCCAAGGAGAAAAACTGCAAATCAAGCAAAACCAAGTAGTTCTCAACGGCCACGCGATCGAGTGTCGCATCAATGCCGAAGATCCCGATCGCAATTTCCGACCCCACCCCGGCATAATCAGCGGTTATTTGCCTCCCGGTGGCCCCGGCGTGCGGATGGACTCTCACGTCTACACCGATTACGAAATACCCGCTTACTACGATTCTTTAATCGGTAAAGTAATTGTATGGGGGCGCGATCGACCAACAGCCATCCGCAGGATGAAACGGGCATTGCGGGAATGTGCTATCACTGGCGTTCCTACCACCCTCAGCTTCCACCAAAAAATCCTCGATTCCCCCGAGTTTCTTAGCGGCGAAGTTTACACGAATTTCGTCGAACAGTTCTTGAACCAAAACAGTCATTAGTCAGTTGGCAGTTGGCAGTTGGCAGTCAACCGCCAACAGTCAACAGTCAACAGTCAACCGCCAACTTCTACATCATCATTGTCAGCAGCCCTTGCTGACCGAGAATCATTTCTCGCAGCAAGCTACAGATACCCACCCAAATAATCGGCGTAATGTCCACCCCGCCGATCGGCGGTACAATCTTTCTAGTTATGGCTAAAAAAGGTTCCGTGGGCCAAGCAATCAGACTCAACGGCAATTTGCTCAGGTTCACCTCGGGATACCAAGTCAGAACGATCCGAAAAATAAACAGCAAAGTCATCACGACTAGGACAGAGCCCAGAATCCAACTTGCAACGGTAATACCAGTCATGGGTCTTATCTCGAAATCTTAAGTTTTGTTAAGTCTGCCATTCATAATTTTAACCGTTTCACAGGTGCGATCGAAAGTATAAAATTAATAAAAATCAAATTGTTGTAACAAAGGCTTGGAATCTATGACTCCTTCTCTCGCGAACTTTTTGTACAGCCTGCTGGTGGGCGTGGTGGTAGTAGTGCTTCCAGCAACGATCGCCCTGATCTTCATCAGCCAAAAAGACAAAATCAAGCGCACCTAAAAAGTCAGCGGGTTTCTAAGTCCGGCGCTGCAAGTCAATTTTCGGCTACACGTCGGGCATTTCCCCGATGCGAGAAACCTCGGCTGCCAGCAACTGTCAAGGCAAAACCTTCAGTTGACTGCCAAGCTGAGGTTTTTTCCCGTTAAACTCATTATTATACTGACTTCCCAAGCTGAAACCCTGACCGGACTCTGCCCCAGAAAGCACCGTCGGGCTGACAGACTTAATGATAGATGTAAAATCTAACTCGCTAACATAGGAAAGACATAGGAGATAGGCTAATGGTCAATTTAGGATTGAACTGGAGCAGCCTGTTAGGGATTATCCTAGCAGTAGCAGGGGCAGGACTGTATTTTCTGCGATCGTGGCGTCCCAAACTAGCCCGAGACCACGATATTTTTTTTGCAGCAGTCGGCTTGCTGTGCGGCGGTATTCTGTTATTTCAAGGATGGCGGCTTGACCCAATTTTGGCATTCGGTCAATTTCTGTTGACTGGTTCCGCCATATTTTTTGCAGCAGAAAGCATTAAGCTGCGAGGAGCGACCACAGCCCAAGCCAAAAGTCGCGCCCAATACGTAGATGAAGACCGACCGGTCAGCAACGCCTACGGTTACGACGGCTACGATGCCGACATGGAACAGCTAGAACCAGAGGAAGACTATCCGCAGCGTCCCCGCATCAGAGGCAGCCAAGACTACCGTTCTTCTCGGGAAGCCTACGACGACGAACCCCGCCGCCGCCCCTCGAATCGCAACGGCAGCGTTAATACCGGACGGCCCGAGTCGGGCGATCGAGCGTCGCGCAAACGTCCCTCTCGCCCAGAAGCCCCGCCTGCCCAAGAGTCAGACAACTGGGACGTTTCAGACAACCCCGAAGAAAGACCGACCCGCAGCCGCAGCAGTCGCCCCCCAGCTTCGGAAAACCGCAGTTCCGATACGCCGCCGAGAACCAAAAAACCCCGTCCTACGGAATCATCGAGGTCTCGCCCCAGCAACCGCGACGTGGAAGCACCCCCGTCAGACTACGTGGAGTATCGACCTGTAGAATACCCGGAAGACCAACCGGATAATTCCCCCAGTTTCGACAAATAGGCAAACACTAAGTAGATGGGTGAAACTAAACTTTTCTCGTGCCCGCAGGCAAAAAAATAAGTTGCGTTTATTGATGCCCATCTACTTATTCTTCAGATATTAAAGTGCTTCAAAAGACTGTAAATTGCGAGGGTGAAACCCCAAACCAACGGAGATATACACAAATAATATCAAATCCGTTAGCATCGGAATAGTAAATTAGAGTCAACAGTCAACATCATTCCGGTGTTACCGGAAATGATATAAAAGCTAATTTTTTTTCAAAACATATTTTAATATACCGAATCTGTGGAACTAATCGACAGCATCATAATCTAAATATAAAATCCCAAATATTAAATCAGCAAGATGCCATTACTCGAAATAGGAGATCCGGCTCCCTGGTTTTCCGTTCCTTCTACAAATAACCCCTTATTTCATTTCCCGACTGTTGGCGGCCGGCGAGTCGTGCTGTTTTTCTTTGCCAGCACAGCTTTTGAACAAATCCAAGTTATCCTCAAAAGCTTTCAAGAGCTTTCAGAAGAATTCCAAAGCTTGCAAGTACCCAGGTTTGGAGTGAGCGTTGACCAAGCAGACAAAGAACAAAACAGACCAACCACAATTGCTCCGTCATTCCTTTTTTTCTGGGACTTGGATAAAAAAGTCAGCCAGCAGTACGGTGTTTTCCGAGATGTCGAAGAAAATGGAGTTGCCGGAGTTCACTATGCACCACAAACTTTTGTACTCAACGAAAACCTTCAGGTAATTAATATTTTGCCGATGGGCGAACCGCACCAACACGCCCAGCAAGTATTAGATTTTCTCAAAAGTTTGCCCCCAATTGAGGAAGCCCGATCAGCCACTCGCCACGCCCCGGTGTTGGTAATTCCTAACGTTTTGGACAAAGCATCTTGCCGCAGTTTAATCGATATCTACAAAGCTCACGGTGGCAGTCCTTCCGGCTTTATGAGGCAAGTGGAGGGGAAAACTGTTGGCATTCACGACGAGAATTTCAAGAAACGCCGAGATTTCTTTATTGAAGACCCAAAGTTACAAAAGCGATTGAATACGATTATTCTGCGCCGGGTGCGACCGGAAGTAGAAAAAGCTTTTCAGTTTACAATTACCAGGTTTGAACGGTATTTGATAGGTTGTTACGATGCCCAGAGTGGCGGTTATTTTATGCCGCACCGCGACAACACTAGCAAAGCTACGCTGCACCGCAGGTTTGCAATGACGCTAAACTTGAATGTGGGAGAGTACACGGGGGGATTTTTACGGTTTCCAGAGTACGCGCCGCACGGTTATAAAGGGGATTGTGGCACGGCGATTATTTTTTCGTGTTCTTTGCTGCATGAAGCGACGCCGGTGATTAGCGGCCAGCGTTTTGCTTTGCTGTCTTTTTTCTACGGCAATGAGGATGCTGCGGTACGACAAGCTAATTTTAAGTATTTAGCGGCTGATTCAGATTCCCGAATTGGAGAACCGACGTGAGGAATGTCACTACCGTGGTGCAAGTCCTAAAATAATTAGAGAAGGTAGTTAGGGGCTAGCCACCAAACCTAATTCCTAGCTACCGATCGCTAAATACTAATCGATCGCCATGAATTTCAAACTTCTAAGTTTAGCAGTATCGGGAATTTTAACGGTTGGGGTTGCAGCCAGCGCCAGTGCGGTTGTTACCACATCCCCTGTGCGGCAATCAACAGATTTAACGGAATTTAACTCGGTGCATTCCCAGGGTGCGATCGCCCAAACTGTCGAAGAACAAACCAATATTCGAGTCTACGAAAAGGCTAGTCCGGCGGTTGTTACAGTCGATACAGATAAATCTAACGGCAGTGGCACAATTATCAGCCCCGACGGCATGGTGTTAACGAACGCCCACGTTGTTTCGGCAGGCGGTACCGTCAATATCATTTTGTCAGACGGCAGAAAACTTGTCGCCGATGTCATCGGATTCGGCGAAGACGGTCTAGACTTAGCCGTGCTGAAGATTCGCGGTCAAAACAATTTGCCCACTATTCCTTTAGCCCGTCCCGGTTCGGTGAAAGTCGGGCAACAAGCATTTGCGATCGGCAATCCCTTCGGTCAATTTCAAGGTACTTTTACAGTCGGAATCGTCAGCCGCATCGACCAGCAGCGGGGCTTAATTCAAACCGACGCCGCCATCAATCCCGGCAATTCAGGAGGCCCACTGCTCAACAGTTCAGGAGAATTAATCGGCGTCAATACTTCTATTTTTACTCGCGGTCGGGGCGGTGGCAGTATCGGTATCGGTTTTGCAATTTCCGCAGACAAATTACCCGCTTTCCTGACAGCGGTGCGAGAAGGGCGAGCTCCCCGCGCGGCTCAAGCCCGATCGCCCTTTGGTGGCAACCAATCACCTCAAAAAGTTGCGTTAAACGGGCCCCCCGTCAGCGGCCTCCTCACCGACAAGTCTAGCGTTCTGCCCACCGACAACAGCTTTTTTGACCTCTACTCATTTGAGGGAAAAGCGGGCCAGCAAATCACAATAGAAATGAAAAGTCAAGAAATTGACCCTTATTTAATTTTGCTCGGGCCCAACCAGCGCGAAATCGCGCAAGACGATGACGGGGCGGGGAATAAAAACGCCAGAATTACAGTCAGGCTGCCAGCAGACGGGACTTACACGTTAGTGGCAAATTCCTACCAAGCTAGGCAGTCTGGGGCTTATACGTTACAACTGAAAGCGAGTGCTCCTACCGCGCCTTCGAGGGCGATTTTGCAAGAAGAAGGTGCTTTAGTCGCAGGCGGCCCAGTATTGCCGTCTGACAACAGTCTGTATCGAGAGTATACTTTTGAAGGTCGATCGGGTCAGTCTGTAACCATTTCCCTCGAAAGTACAGATTTCGATCCCTATGTGGCTATATTTGGCCCTAACGGCCGATTAGTGGCAGAAAATGACGATGGAAGCGATTCGACTAAAAATTCGTTTCTGACCGTTACGTTGCCCGCTACGGGTCGCTATCGCGTAATTGTCAATGCTTACGATGCTTCGGGCAGGGGTCGTTACACTCTAACTGTCCGGTGAAAATTGAAAATTCGGAACTGGGAATTGGGAATTGGGAATTGGGCAAACAGGGCATTGGTAATTGGTAGCATCTAAGGAATGAGAATTAAATAACTTACAATCTTTATTGTTCTTGTGGCATGGGCGTCCCGCCCGTGCATAAAGGACGGGCGGGACGCCCATCCCACTTTCAAGAGTGTAAATTATTTAATTTGCGATCCTAACAAATAACTAATGACTACTGACTAATGACTACTGACTTCTTCCTTCTTCCTCCGTTACAAATCGAGGTAATTCATGCGTCAAGTTAGATTTTGGGCGATCGCGCCAATTGCTATGGTAGCTACTTTTTCTGGCAAGCCGGCTCTCTCCCTGTCACTTTCAAATTCAGGTGTTGCTAACAACAGATCCACCCTTATTTCAGCAGAATTTCCTCAAAATTTAACTGATGCGAAGACTGCTGCCAACGCTGTTTTAGCTCAAGCAAGCCCCAACCCGTCGCCATCGCCACAAAGTTCGCCAACTCAGAGCCCAACTGTAGAACCTCCGCCCAGTCCTGATGCGAGTTCATCTAAAATCATTTTAGAGCAAAACGGAGAACTCAGCCCTGCTAAGTCTTCTGTACTTCCCTCAGACAGCAGTTTGTACGACGAGTATACCTTTGAAGGCACTCAGGGTCAGAAACTGGTTATTACCGTAGAAAGTACCGAGTTTGATACTTATCTCGCTATTTTCAACTCCCAGGGCGAGCTACTTGGAGAAAATGATGATGTCACGCAGCAAAATTCCAATTCAGAGCTGACTGTTACCTTGTCTGCGAACGGTCGCTATCGCGTCATTGTCAATGCTTACGATCCGCCTCCAAAAGGTAGAGGCAAGTACAGTTTGACCGTCCGCGAAACAACTGGAAATTAGTTTGATATCATGTCCGCTCGAACGATTAAAAGGGCGGGTTTTTGAGATTGTCAATTATTGGCAGATATTTTTCGTGAGGGGATCCCCTACCGTATTAGGGGTCATCGACCGAACAGAATATGAACTAAACTTCGGAGTCAGGGCACGGCAATGCCGTGTCCCTATAATTCAAGGACGATCGCACTATAAGCAACTACTATTCACTTTGGTAAATTCATATGTTTTTATGCCACTATAAATGTTATATAGCCTTTCTCAGAAAGATGAGGTACTCATGGGCATAGGGCATAGGGCATAGGGCATAGGGCATAGGGCATAGGGCATACCTCACTTTTTTGAGAACCGCTATAAGCTGCTAGGCATTTAAATTGAATCTAGAGACGGGCAGGATGCCCGTTCCACAATAATTGTAGAAAAATGGACTTTCAAATTAGATGCACAACAGCTTAATCTTGTACCTCTAATTTGATCAACTCTATTTTAAATAACTCTTAAAAATCAAAAGGAAGCTGAAATATAGATAATTTTTCAGCTTCCATTTTGAATTGATTTTGATTAATTTAACGCAGACCCAGCCAGGTGAAAAAATCCTGGCGGGTGAAGAATTCTAGCAGCAAAAGTCCCACGAACCCCACCATCGCAAATCGTCCGTTGATTTGTTCGGCGTAGGCATTCCACCCAAAGGCTGGTTCTGGTTTTGGGGTATTTGGGGTTGTCGGTTTTGGGGATGGAGGAGTTTTAGCAGTCATTTAAAAGTTTTAAGTTTCGAGTTGTGAGTGATGATTTTGGGGAAGCTTTGCGATCGCACAACTTGTAATTTACCAGGAAAATGACAGCCGATCGCTAATCTGCTGACTTTTCTAAACTTTGAACCGATTCGATCAGATTTCGCACGGTTTCGGTACCTTCAGAAGGCTCAAAAAACAGCGGGAACTTGCCGCGAGCGATCATTCTCAAACCCAACGGGCCCAGACTCAGCAAACCTTTAACGTCGCGGAAGTAGTTTCCTACTACTTCGATGCCAAATTTGCGCTCATCTATCCAGCCACCTTCTTTGACGAGATCGATTAAGACTTTGCGGTGGCGGATCGATCGACTGGCTTGGTCGTCTTTGCGATCGAGAATCTCTTGTTTAATCTTACCAATTTGATCCATCGGCGCAACTTCCATCGGACAAACCGAGTTGCAGTAGTAACAGCGGGTGCATCCCCAGACGCCTGCAGTGCCTTCGTTGTATTTTTCGAGCCGATTTTCGGTTTCGCTGTCGCGGGAGTCGGCGATCGTGCGGTAAGCTTTGGCGAGGGCGTGGGGGCCGACAAATTCCGGGTTGACTTCGCGGGCGTTGCACTCAGAATAGCACGCACCGCAGAGGATGCAGTTGCCTGTTTGGTCGAGTTTCGATCGCTCTTCTGGAGTTTGCAGAAATTCGCGTTCTGGAATTGCTCGCGAGGCTGTGCTGACATAGGGTTCAACTGCTTCGAGGTTGTCCCAAAAACTCGTCATGTCAACAACCAAATCTTTAATAACCGGCATATTTCCCATTGGGGCGACGGTGATTTCTGGGATGAAATCGGTAGGCATTTCTGCTGAGCTGGAATCAGCTATTTTTTGCAGTCTTGCGAGTTCGCTGGCCACATTTTCTTTGCACGCTAATGCCGATCGACCGTTAATTCGCATAGAACAACTGCCGCAAATTGTATTGCGGCAATTTTTGCGAAAAGCTAAAGTGCCGTCGTGTTCCCACTTAATACTGTTGAGGCAGTCAAGGATGGTATTGCTCTCTTCCACATCTAGGGTGTAAGTGTGAATCCGGGGAGCCTCGTTTTGATTTTGGCGCACTACATTAAAGCGGACTTTCATATTTTGATTAAGGAATTTAGTGTTTATTTTAAGCTGAATTTTTGGACTCTCTAGAAAGCTCTTATTTTTTTAACAACTATCTAAAGTCAGAGATTTTTCAAATTTTATTATTGTTTGATAAACATCAATAATTCTCAAGTTATAAATCCTAAATTGCCAATTTTTTAAGCGGATTTGTGAGCTATTAATTGGAGATGAAAGTAATTAATCGCTACAACTCGCTAGTCGGAGGTGCGTGATGTCCAGCTTGTTTGTATTAACTTTTATGTTTTCCACACCTGCTTTTTGTCTGGGTCTGCTAAATCCTCAATGGGTGGGACTGGGAACTCGCAAGCGATCGGCTGCCTTGTACGGCGGGTTGATGGCAGTTTCGTTCGTTTTGCTTGGGGTTACAGCACCTAAGACGCCACAACCAGTTTCATCGGGGCTGCTGGCCTCAAATGAATGGCCAGAATTTAAGGTCAGCGCACCTTTGCGCTGAACGTAGCTGGGTATGCATCTCACTTTTTTGGTAGCATTACAAGAAATTTTACCAGGAATTACGCCCGGTTGGGCCTACAAACTTAGTTTTTTAACTACCAGCCGGGAAGTCCCGGGCGTATATTCAGAGGGGACGCATCTGAGCGCTACGCCCCGTACCCCGAATGAATTACGCCCGCGTGATGAAAGGCTCGTCGGGTGTAGGTACGGAAACCGACAATTAGACATTGCGAGTACCTTGAACTTTGATGTACTTTCTAACTATTAAATCGAAAAAATGGTACATTAAAGTAGGTGGAAAAAAAGAAGTTTCCCATGCAACTAACATACAAATACCGCCTCAAACCCACAAAAACCCAATTAGCAAAAATTGTGGCTCATCTAGAACTCTGTCGTCGGCAGTACAACTACCGACGGGCGTGAAAGATTCAGATGGTGGGAATCCACGAGAACGCCCGTCAACGCCTGTCCCTTGATTGTTTCGATAGTCCCTATTGAGGAGATTTATCAAAACATTCCTTTGACGAGAGTGCAGACTAGGGATGGTAGAAAAAAGGATGAATTAGGTAATCCTTTGACTAAAAAGGGTGACATTTTCTCGAACATTGAAGGCGGTTATGTGCAGTGGCAAACCATACAGCTTGCCGACCTGAAAAACACTAAAAAACTATTTCCTGATTATAAAGTGTTGGATTCACAGGTTTTACAAGATGTCCTCAACAGGGTGGAAACTTCCTTTTCAAATTTCACCACGCCGGATAAAAATGGCAATCGTAGGGGCCAATCCAAGTTCAAAGGGTTTCACTACTACAAATCTTTCACTTATCCTCAGTTGGACAATTTAAATATTGTCAAGGACGAGCAAAATAGGATTTGTATTAACCTCGCAAAAATAGGTAAGCGTGCCTATGGTCTTTCACCGCCCCATACCAACGGGTTTCAAAGTTAAGACGGGTAGTGTTATCAGAGAAGCGGATGGGTGGTATATTTCCCTGACGCTAGAAGATAAGACGGTTCCTGTAACGGTTGCAGAAATTCAACCGACTGATGAAAACACTGTTGGTATAGATTTAGGAATAACTAATTACGTCGCTCTTTCTAATGGCGAAAGAGTTGAGAATCCTAGATTTTTGAGGAAGTCGGCCCCGAAGCTGGCAAGACTTCAAGCGAAGCTAGCTAACCGAGTTAAGGGTTCTAAGCCTTGGAAAGTTATCAAGGACAGGATTTCTAGACTTCATCAGTTCGTAGCCAGAGCTAGATTGGATTTTCAGTTTAAAACGGCACATGAGCTGTTCGGGAAATGTGAAGTTTTAGCTGTTGAAGACTTGAGTGTCAAAAATCTGACTAGACGCGCTAAGCCCAAGACCGATATTGAGGATGGTAATTTGGTTTATTTGCCCAACGGTCAATCAGCTAAGAAATGAGAATTAAATAACTTCCACTCTTGAAAGTGGGATGGGCGTCCCGCCCGTCCAAAAAGGACGGGCGGGAC
>NZ_JAUBPB010000080.1:4420-29561 GCF_036700545.1 Microcoleus sp. SVA1B4 | reverse complement strand
ATTCGCACTCAGGAAAATGTGGTGTTAAATAATGCGGCTCAAGAGGGACAATTTACCCGCGATCCTTATATTGCAGCCACTCAACCGAAATCTATTCTTTGTACTCCTCTGCTGCATCAAGGTAAGCTGACTGGCCTTCTTTATTTGGAAAATAACCTGACTGAAGGGGCTTTTACTACGGATCGCCTAGAATTGTTAAAACTTTTATCTGCCCAAATTGCTATTTCCATTGAAAATGCTCAGCTTTACGATCAATTAGGGGAATACTCGCGAACGCTGGAACGTAAGGTTATAGAAAGAACGCAAGAATTGCAACTGGAAATGGCTGTCAGGATGCAGACAGAAAGAGCCTTGGGCAAGTCTGAAGAAAAGTTTTCTAAAGCCTTTCGTTCCAGTCCTAACCCGATCGCGATCGCCCGATTCGCAGATGGACGCTACATCGAAGTGAACGACAGTTTCCTCAGCACTTTTAGTTACTCTCGCGAACAGGTAATTGGTTTTACAGCAATTGATTTGAATTTTTGGGGTAATTTAGAAGAATGTGACAGATACAGACAGCTATTGCAAGAATCAGGAATGCTTCGCAATCAGGAATTCGATTGTCGTACTTCATCAGGCGAGGTGAGGAAGATGCTGGTATCAGCAGATATTATTGAGCTGGGTGGAGAAGCGTGTATTCTCTTAGTCACTAACGACATTACCGAGCGTCAAAGGGTAGAAGAAGCGCTCAAAGAAAGCGAGGCTAAATACCGTGACTTAGTTGAAACATCGCAGGATATGATTTGGTCACTTGATATCGAAGGGCGTTATACCTTCGTCAACGCTGCTGTAAAACATATATTTGGCTACTTGCCTAAAGAAATGATAGGGCGAAAATTTAGTGATTTTCAGCTACCTGAACAACTTCCAAAAGATAAAAAGATATTCCAACGTATGCTGAATGGAGAGTCTGTATTTCAGTATGAAACTATACAATTAGCTAAAGATAGTAGACCTATCAATCTCCGGTTTAATTCACTTGTATTGCGGGATTCCGAGGGAAAAATTCTCGGAATAACTGGCACAGCTAGCGATATTACGGAAAGTAAAAAAGCAGAGGCAGCCTTACAAAAATCCAAAGAAGTTGCAGATGCGGCTAACAAGGCTAAAAGCGAATTTTTATCAAAAATGAGTCACGAATTGCGAACTCCCCTCAATGCAATTCTCGGCTTTACCCAAGTGCTGGCGCGCGACTCATCCCTTTCTCAGATACAGCAGGGACAGATAGGCATCATTAGTCGTTCTGGCGAGCATTTGCTGACGCTGATTAATGACGTGCTGGAAATGTCTAAAATAGAGGCAGGTCGGATTACCTTAAATCCTACTAGCTTTGACCTGTATCATTTGCTCCATTCTCTCGAAGAAATGCTCAAAATTAAAGCGGATTCTAAAGATTTACAGCTCAGTTGGCACATCGATTCTAACATTCCTCAGTATGTAAAAACTGACGAAAGTAAATTGCGTCAAGTATTGATTAATCTGCTAGGAAATGCGATAAAGTTTACGAGCAAGGGAAGTGTGACGCTTCGGGTTGCAGCAATTAGTGCGAAACAAAAGTCCCCAACAGACAACGAACCACGGACTATTACGTTTGAAGTGGAAGACACTGGTTACGGCATTGCTCCTACTGAGCTAGATTCTTTATTTAAGGCTTTTGTGCAAACTGACGCAGGTCGGAAATCTCAAGAAGGAACAGGCTTGGGTTTACCAATCAGCCGACAATTCGTACAACTGATGGGAGGAGACATTACCGTCAGCAGTACCTTGCATCGAGGAACAATTTTTAGTTTTGATATCCAAATTAGTTCCCCAGAGATGGCTGAAGTTCAACCTCGACAATCAAGAAGGCGGGTAATTGGTTTACAACCCAACCAACCCTCATATCGCATCTTGGTGGTTGATGATAAATGGGAGAGCCGTTTGCTATTGGTTGATCTTCTCGAACCGCTTGGCTTGGAGGTGCGCGAAGCAGTAAATGGTCAAGAAGCTATTAGAATCTGGGAGACTTGGAAACCTCACCTAATTTGGATGGATATGCAAATGCCTGTGATAGACGGGTATGAGGCTACCAGACAAATTAAAGCCAAGATTCAAGATGAGGCTACCCCAATTGTTGCGTTGACCGCTAGCGCTTTTGAGGAAGAGCGAGCCATTGTTTTATCATCAGGCTGTGACGATTTTGTGAGCAAGCCTTTTCAAGAAGAAGTGATTTTTGCCAAAATGGCTGAACATTTAGGGGTACAGTATATTTATGAAGATTTACCGAACGTTACATTATCTCACCTTGAGGGTCAAGACTTGAGTGTAAAAGAAGGGAAAAAAACTGAAAAATTAAGGACAACTTTGGCGACAATGCCTACGGATTGGGTGAGACAGTTACATCATGGAGCTATCGATGCTGATGCCTGCCTGATTTTAAGTTTAGTCTCCACAATCCCTGAATCCGATACTTTTTCTGCGGAGATTCTCACCGATTGGATTCATAATTTTCGATTTGATAAAATTACTGACTTAACCGAACAAATAATCCCATGAACAGCCAGCAATTAGCATCTCATGTTGCCAATCTTTTAGTGGTTGACGATACCCCCGACAACCTGCGTCTTTTATCGACTATGTTGAGCGACAAAGGATATAAAGTTAGGGGGGTAATCAACGGGGAAATGGCATTAAAAGCAGCGCGTTCTACCCCGCCAGATTTGATTTTATTGGACATCACGATGCCCCAGATGAACGGCTATGAAGTTTGCCAACATTTAAAAGCGGATGGCAGAACTTCGGGTATTCCAGTTATTTTCTTGAGCGCCCTAGATCGAGTCTTGGATAAAGTCAAAGCATTTGCTGTGGGAGGAGTAGACTACATCACCAAGCCATTTCATTTAGAAGAAGTTTTAGCTCGTGTCGAAAATCAACTAACTATTCAGCGTTTGCAAAAAAAAATGCACGAGCAAAATGCGCGATTGCAGGAGTCTGAGGCTAAAGAGCGGAATAAATCCCAACAACTAGAGCTGGCTCTACAACAGTTACAAAATGCACAAGCTCAGCTCATCCAAAGCGAGAAAATGTCAAGTTTAGGGAATGTCGTAGCAGGGGTAGCTCACGAAATTAACAACCCGATTAGCTTCATTAAAGGGAACCTCTCGCCCGTAAGGGAGTACACTGAAGATTTGCTGAGGCTGGTGCAACTTTACACAGAAGATTTCCCCAATCCCACAGCAGCTATCCAGGAACAACTGGAGGCAATCGATTTCGCTTTTCTCAGGAATGACTTGCCGAAGCTAATTGCTTCTATGAGCATAGGAGCTGACCGAATTGGAGAAATAGTGCAATCGCTGCGGAATTTTTCCCGACTCGATGAAGCTGAGTTAAAAGCGGTGGATATCCATGAAGGACTTGAGAGTACGCTGATGATTTTGCAGCATCGGCTGAAAGATGAAGCACAGCAAACGATAATTAAAGTGGTAAAAGAGTATGATAATCTGCCAAAGATAGAATGCTACGCGGGGCAAATGAATCAGGTTTTTATGAATGTTCTGACTAATGCGATTGAAGCGTTGCAATCCCCAAAACGTTGGGCAAATGATGTAGATGATAGCAGCTCGATCCCTACTATTACTATTTGCACGAAGTTACTCTCCGACTTTCAAGTGGGTATTTATATTACTGATAATGGCCCAGGCATAACCGAAGATATTCAACAACGCATATTTGAGCCATTTTTTACAACGAAGACAGTGGGCACAGGAAAGGGTTTGGGGTTATCGATTAGCTATACTATTGTAGTGGACGACCACGGGGGACAACTGAGTTGTTTTTCGATACCGGATCAAGGGGCGACATTGGCAATCGAAATTCCGATTTACCACTCTAGAAAAGGTTTTTATAAAGAGGATTTGGTCGGGCTATAAGCCACACTAAACTTCAAGTATTCAAAAATGGTGTAAGATCGGGAATCGTGTTTATTTAGGAGTCATATCATGTTCGATCGATTAACCATAATATCCCGGTCGGGGCGGGTTTTTAAGATTATCAATTATTGGCTGGTATTGTTGGTGAACCCGCCCCTACTATTTGTCACAGAGTCGGAAACCTTTTCCGGTAACGCTCGTTAAATTACCAAGGGTCGCCGACTTGCTTTTTTTTAGTAGCTTATGCACGCACTCTCAAACCCAAAATAATGATGAATTTAAACCCCGATATTTTTTCCGCAAAAACCCTAGCAATTGTTTGTGTAATTGCTGCGTTTGTTGTCATTGGTGGCAAAGTTTTTGCGACAACAATCGATTATAGACCGCCATTTAAAGAGACTAGCTTTTACAGTACGACTATATCGGGCAATAACGATTTAGCTGATATTTATTATCCTAAACCATCCGATATTAATTCTGGTAATTACTCTTTTCCCATTGTGCTTTTATTGCAAGGTGCGCTTGTAGATAAATCATTTTATTCAGATTACGCTAGCCTGGTGGCGCGGTACGGCTTTGTGGTGGTCGTTCCGAACCATTTGCGGCCTTCGCCCTTCAATCCCACTTCACCGCCTAATTTGGCGTCGGAAACTTCGCAAATTGCGGCGGTTTTGTCTCAAATGGCGATCGAAAACACAAAGCCCACATCTCCGATCGCGTCTGTTATCGATACGCAGCGCCTTGGTTTATTGGGTCATTCTTTTGGTGGTGCAGTGGGGTTATCGGTGATTGCTAACAAATGTCTCCCAGAATTGTATTTGTGTCAAGAGCCATTTACGCGCCCGAAAGAACTATTAGCTGCTGCATTTTTTGGAGCTAACTTGCGGAATCCTATTGCTAATGAATTTGTACCCATCGCTAATGATGGCATTGCAGTGGCGTTGATTCAAGGATCTATCGATGGTGTCGCCCTGCCCGATCGAGCTCAAAGCACTTTTGACCAAATTCAAACACCACCCAAAGCTTTGATTACTGTTATGGGTGCAAATCACTTCGGCATTACCGATGTTAATAACCCCGCTGGTGCGATGCCCGATCGCAATACTGCTACCTTAGAGCGAGCCGTGGGTATTGAAACGATCGCCCGTTGGAGCGCGCTATTTTTGCGGGCACATATGCTTAAAGATCGATCGGCATTTGATTATATTTATTCTCAAGGTGACGCCATCGATCCGAATGTCCGTGTTACCACCGTTGCAGTTCCCAAACCATCTTCTAAGTAGCTACCTAAAAAAACGTAAGATAGATTAAGGCTAATAGATAGTGTGCCTACATTTTTATTATTGGGCATCACTTATCTGACAGACGGCGAGCACTATATTGTGTTAACCATCTATGTACAGTAATTCTATATCGATAACGGTTGAGTAAAGTCCCAACGATCGAACCCATCTGATTGTGGTAGTTCTCTTAGGACATGATATTCCTCTAAATTCTTCAGTCTGCGGAGGCAGACATTGTTTGTATAGACGCGGTTTCAACCGCCGACTCCCCGCCGACTCCCCGCCGACTCCCCGCCGACTCTCCGGCAACAAACACCCGCCCAAGTGGGATCGCGAAGCTGTAATCCGCTACAATCTGTGTTTGGTAAAGAATTTTTACAAGTTCACAGCCCATTACAGCCTTTGCGGCTTGTACTACCCAACCTGCCTGAAAATATGGATTTTGCTACTCTTGCTGCCCAGCTAAATGCTGGAACTATCTTGCCAGAGGGAATTGTCATCATCACCCTCTTGGTGGTTCTCGTCGGCGATTTAATCGTAGGCCGCAGTTCATCTGGTTGGACTCCCTACGTTGCCGTTGCGGGTTTGCTAGCCGCCGTCGCTGCCTTGTGTTTGCAGTGGGATAACGTTGATACCATCTCGTTTCTAGGCGGTTTTAACAGCGATGCCTTGAGTTTAGTGTTTCGCGGAATTATCGCTTTGACTGCGGCTGTCACTATTTTGATATCCGTTCGCTATGTACTGCAAACTGGTACTGCTTTAGCGGAATTCATCGGCATTTTACTCACCGCTACTTTGGGGGGAATGTTCCTCAGCGGCGCTGATGAATTGGTGATGATTTTTATTTCGTTGGAAACTCTGAGTATCTCGTCTTATTTGCTGACGGGTTACACAAAACGCGACCCGCGTTCCAATGAAGCTGCTTTGAAATATTTGTTAATTGGGGCTTCTTCTTCGGCGGTGTTTCTCTACGGGATTTCGCTGCTGTACGGATTGTCGGGCGGCGAAACTCAGTTAAGTGCGATCGCTGCTAACCTTTCTACTGTGAATGAAGGTCAATCTCTCGGTTTGGTGATTGCTTTAGTTTTTGCGATCGCCGGCATCGCCTTCAAAATCTCTGCGGTTCCCTTCCACCAATGGACTCCAGACGTTTACGAAGGTTCTCCTACACCCGTTGTTGCCTTTCTTTCTGTCGGTTCCAAAGCAGCCGGTTTTGCCCTAGCAATCCGCTTGTTAACAACTGCTTTCCCCGCACTTATCGAACAGTGGCACTTCGTGTTCACGGCCTTAGCCATTCTCAGCATGGTGTTAGGAAATGTGGTTGCCCTCGCCCAGACTAGCATGAAGCGGCTTTTGGCTTATTCGTCGATCGCCCAAGCCGGTTTTGTGATGCTGGGTTTGATTGCAGGAACAGAAGCCGGTTACTCCAGCATGATATTTTATCTGTTGGTTTACCTGTTTATGAACTTGGGCGCTTTCGCCTGCATAATCCTGTTCTCGCTGCGGACTGGAACCGACCAAATTAGCGAATACTCAGGTTTGTACCAAAAAGACCCGCTGTTAACTTTAGCTTTAAGTATTTGCCTGCTTTCTCTCGGTGGAATTCCGCCCCTGGCTGGATTTTTCGGCAAAATCTATCTGTTCTGGGCCGGCTGGCAAGCAGGACTTTACGGTTTAGTTATTCTGGGATTAATTACCAGCGTAGTTTCGATTTACTACTACATCCGCGTGGTCAAGATGATGGTAGTAAAAGAACCTCAAGAAATGTCAGACGCGGTGAAAAATTATCCCGAAGTTCGCTGGAACCTTCAGGGAATGCGGCCTTTGCAAGTCAGCGTTGTACTCACCTTGGTGGCGACAACATTGGCGGGAATTTTGTCGAACCCTTTGTTTAATTTGGCTAATGATGCTGTTACCAAAACTCCCATGTTGCAGTCGGCATTGAGTTATGTGCAACCTGTTGTGGCTGCTAAAATTGACTCGAATTAGGTGTCTCGCCGGGATTAATTTTTCCTGGTTTTGAAATAGTGGAAAACGCCTGACTCTGTGAAGTTGGGCGTTTCTTTTTTGTTGTGATATACTGTTAATTATGATTTTTAACCAAATACGGTTCAGTTAAAACTGTTTATTCCTCGGAGATCCCCCTAAATCCCCCTTAAGAAGGGGGACTTTGAGTAATTTCTTGTCCCCCCCTTCTTAAGGGGGGCTAGGGGGGATCGGGCTTAACTGAACCGTATTGATTTTTAACCGCAGATTAACGCAGATTAACGCAGATAAAAGTTAGTACAGAGGCAACAATGTTAGTACAAAGTAAGGCAAAGTTTTATACTCCAGATGAGTACCGGGAGTTAGAGGAAACTGCTGAGTTTAGAAATGAATACCGCGATGGAGAAATTGTACAAATGAGTGGTGGTAGTATTAATCACAGCCGGATTATCCGAAATTTGAGTAGAGTCTTGGGAAATTTGCTTGAGGGGCAGCCCTATGAGCTTTTTCACAACGATTTGCGGTTGTGGATTCCTCGGTATCGACGGGGAACTTACCCGGATGTGATGGTGATTGAAGGGGAGCCAGTTTTTACCGAGGGACGCAGTGATGAGATCCTCAATCCGATGCTCATCGTGGAAGTGCTTTCTAAGTCTACCAAGGATTTCGATCGAGAGGATAAGTTTCGGTTTTATCGATCTATCCCTGAATTCTGTGAATATGTGTTAGTCAATCAATCTGAGTTTTTAGTCGCACAATATATTAAAACCGAACCAAATGAATGGTTATTTCGGGAATATGAGGGAGAGACAGCAACAGTTTCTTTTGCTTCCTTGGGAGTGCAAATGTCGATGAGCGAGATTTATGCAAAAGTGGTATTTGAAAGCCCGGAAACGGAAGTGCAGCAGTAAACTTCATGCTATGGGGTGAAGCAATGTCTAGCTTGGTAACAGTAAAACAATAATAACTTGGTGGGTGGTGAGGACTTTAGTCTTCTAATTTTTATGAGGGAAGATATGGATAACTACCGAATTGTCGAAACTTTGACCGAAAGCCAGGTTTCCGACTTGATGGATTTGTACAAAAACGAGTTTTGGAGCGACAAGCGGACGCGGGAGGATGTTGTGAAAATGCTGGCGGCAACTGATGTTACCATTGGTTTTGTCGATGAGACTGATCGACTAATTGGCATTACCCGCGTCATTACCGATTTTGTCTACAGAGCCATGATTTTTGATGTCATCATCAAGCCGACACACAGAAAAATGGGACTGGGCGCGAAGTTGATGGATGCAGTTTTAACTCATCCCAAACTGCAAGCTGTCGAGCATTTTTATCTTAATTGTTTGCCGAACATGATGCCGTTTTACGAGCGTTGGGGTTTCTCGGATGATGTGGGCGAACTTAAGTTTTTGCGGCGAACAACTGGCTGAACTTAGCCCCTTGAAAGCTCCAATTTTTCTCGAATTACGTCTTCTTTGAAACCTACTAAAACAGCCGTTCCATCTTTAACGAAAAGAGGACGTTTCAGCAGCATCGCATCCTTAGCAAAAGCATCTACCCACTGTTCGCTAGTCCAATTTTTCTTGTCATCGCCCAAAGCGCGGTAAGATTGACCGGAAGTATTTCGCATGGGTTCAAAACCTAAAGCAGCTACCCAGCTTTGAATTGTTTCGCGAGTCGGCGGCTGTTCTTTTGTGTTAATGAACTCGTAATTAACATCGCTATCTTTGAGCCACTGGAAAGCTTTTTTGCAGGTTCCGCAGTTGGGGATTCCGTAAACTTGAATTGACATAATAATGACTACTAACTAATGACTAATGACTAATGACTACTGACTAATCTAGCTTGTTGAACCCATTTTTGCACGCGATCGACTGAAGGAGTCAAGTCATTGCGCTGCATTGTCGCTACGTGCAGCCTTAAAACTTGTTGGTGCAATCTCTCCACGGGCATTTGAGCCAATTGAGCCGGAGAAGCAACGCCGGCGTGCAGTAACAACCCGCAATACTGACACCCTACACTTGGAATTCCAGCCAAATTTGCCATCGCTACCCATTTATTAACATATTGAATGTTAATCTGTAATTGATTGGCTAGCAACACTTTCGCCGCTTGCGTTTTCGTCAGGCGAATTAGTTGTCCGGTTGTGGTGATGCTGCACTCTTCCAGTTGAGATTGGTTTTCCTTGCTCAATCCCGGTAAATGTGCGATCGGCCAATCGCGTAGTTGCACAGAAGTTTGAGGAGATTTATGAGAAATTTTCATGTTTTTTCAGTGAATTTTACTTATACTTTAAAGTCTAAATTATAAAACAGTCAATAGAGGATATCGCTCACGTCACCCTATCAACAAAAACCAGACCAAGGAATTTGACTCATTGCGGGTGTTGTGATAATTATGCTAATTTCCTACAAAGTAGCACTTTCAGCCGGTTTTCCTGCCTGTGGCTCAGGCTTACTGCTTAACCACATCATCCGGGCGATGACGACAAAGACTATAAAAAAGACAGCCTATAAATGCTAGCAAAAAATAAGTGACAGATGAGAATTTTCTCAAAAATGGCTGCCAAATTGACCGTCAGAATTTTAGGGCTTTAATGCTGAGAATGCAAAAACTTGTGGCTGACTGCAAACCCAACTCAAAATTATAGGTTTTTACCCATGACAATTACACAAGGTGATGATTTGTTAACTAATATTCTACACCAACGGCGGCAAAAACTGGCCAGTTTAATTAATTTTCCGGTAATTTTATGGTCGGGGCGCAGCATTCCTCGCAATTATCCGGCACTTACTTATCCCTTTCGTGCCAGCAGTCACTTTTTATATTTTGCTGGTTTGCCCTTAGAAAATGCTGCCATTCGCTTAGAATCGGGCAAATTAGAATTGTTCTTAGATGACGCACCTGCTAGCAGCACTCTTTGGCACGGAGAAATGCCGAAAAGAGCAGAAATTGCCGCACTAATTGGGGCTGATGCTGCTTTCCCAATGGCCGAATTGAAATCGCGATCTACAAATGCAGCAACGATCGCAATTCAGGATTCTTGGACTCAGTTGCAACAGCGTGAAATTCTAGATCGCCCTCTCGCACCGCCCAAATCGCCAACCGGAATTGACCTAGAATTAACCAAGGCAATTATATCTCTGCGCCTGAGCCACGATGCAGCCAGTTTGGCAGAATTGCGTCAAGCTGCCGCTGTCACCGTAGAAGCTCACAAAGCGGGAATGGTGGCAACCCGAAATGCTCAAATTGAAGCGGGGGTGCGCGCTGCAATGGAAAGTGTCATCATCTCCAAAAACATGACCTATGCCTATCCCAGTATCGTGACTGTGCATGGAGAAGTGCTGCACAGCGAACATTATCACAATCCCCTACAAACCGGAGATTTGTTGTTAGCAGATGTCGGTGCGGAAACATCAACGGGATGGGCGGCTGATGTGACTCGCACTTGGCCGGTTTCTGGCAAGTTTTCTCCGACTCAAAGAGCGATTTATGATGTAGTTTTGGCAGCGCACGATGCTTGTATTGATAAAATTAGTCCGGGGGTGGAATATCAAGACATTCATCTGTTAGCTGCTCGGATTATGGCGGAAGGATTAGTTGATTTAGGTATTTTGCGGGGTAATGTTGAAGATTTGGTGGACATGGATGCTCATGCGCTATTTTTTGTGCACGGTATCGGACATTTAATCGGTTTGGATGTTCACGATATGGAAGATTTAGGCGATTTGGCTGGCTATGAAGAAGGAAGAACCAGAAGCAGTCGGTTTGGGTTGGGGTTTTTGCGGTTGAATCGAGTTTTGCGTCCGGGAATGCTAGTATCGATCGAACCGGGATTTTATCAAGTTCCGGCAATCTTAAATCACCCAGAAAATCGCGCAAAATATGAAGATTTTGTGAACTGGGAGGAGTTGGAAAAATTTGCCGATGTGCGCGGAATACGCATAGAAGATGATATACTTGTCCTCGATGAGGGTAGAGAAGTATTGACAGGGAAATTGCCCACAACAGCTCCAGAGATTGAGGAGTTAGTTGCGGTAAATACGTAAGTTGAGCCGAGTTAGATCGCACATACGCAGTTCCATCAGGTGTGAAAAAAGATAAAGATGAATAAAGGTTGGCAAATAAGTCTTTCGATATTAGCTAAAAAAGTGGTCTCGCAAGTCAGAAAATTCGCTGCACTAATACTTCCACGCATTGTTCGTAAACCTAGATCCTCGCGGCCTCCGATGCAAGCTGCATCTTTGCCCAGCAACGAAGAAGAGAGGCTAGAAGCACTTCACCGCTACAACATTCTCGACACAGAAGCCGAAGCAGCTTTTGATGATCTAACAGCTTTAGCATCTTATATTTGCGGCACTCCGATTGCTTTAGTTAGCTTAATAGATTCTAACAGACAGTGGTTTAAATCCAAAGTTGGTCTGGAAGCGCCAGAAACTCCGAGAGAGTTAGCTTTTTGCGCCCACGCTATTTTAAATCCCAACGAATTGCTAGTTGTACCCAATGCTCTAGATGACGATCGCTTTGTCGGCAATCCGCTAGTAACTTCCGATCCAAATATTCGGTTTTATGCTGGAGCCCCGCTAGTAACTCCTGATGGTTATCCGATCGGCACTTTGTGCGCGATAGATACAGTTCCTCGTAATCTCACCCCACAACAGCTAGAAGCGCTGCGGACTTTAGGACGGCAAATTATTCACCAGATGGAGTTGCGAATAAATCTGACTAAATTAAAGCGCGCACAGATCAAGAACAAACAAGTAGAAGAAAAACTCCGTTCTACAGACGAGCAAATTGTCAATTTTTTAGAAGGAATGAGCGATGCTTTTTTTGCTTTCGACACCCATTGGCGATTTACTTACGTCAATTACAAAGGCTCGCAATTTTTGAAGCGCTCGCAGGAAGAACTTTATGGTAAAAATTTTTGGGAAGAGTTTCCAGAATTCGTGAATTCGGATTTTTATAAAGAGTATCATGAAGCTGTCGCCAAACAAATTGGGGTGGCATTTGAAAAATATTATCGTCCCTTAAAAGTGTGGCTGGAAGTCCGAGTTTTTCCTTCTCACGACGGCATTTCTGTGTTTTTTCATGACATAACTAAGCGCAGGCAGATGGAGTCTGCACTCATGAAAGAACAGAAAAAAACAGAAAGTTTACTGCTAAATATTTTGCCAGAACCGATTGTCACTCGGTTGAAGCACGAACCGGGGGTAATTGCAGACAAGTTTGAAAAAGCAACAATTCTTTTTGCTGACTTGGTGAATTTCACCCAAATTTCTACTACCATGTCTGCCACTAAATTAGTGTACTTGCTGAATGAAATTTTCTCAGCTTTTGACGGACTGAGTGAGAAGCACGGCTTAGAAAAAATTAAGACGATCGGGGATGCTTACATGGTAGCAGCAGGTATTCCCATTGAACGTCCAGACCACGCAGAGGCGATCGCCGAAATGGCGCTGGATATGCTAGTAGCAATTGAGAAATTAAATGTGAAGCTAGACGCGAAATTTGACCTCCGCATCGGGATTAATAGCGGCCCGGTGGTAGCGGGGGTAATCGGCACTAAAAAATTCATTTACGATTTGTGGGGAAATGCGGTAAATACAGCCAGCCGCATGGAATCTCACGGCATAACAGGCCGCATTCAAGTCAGCCACTATACTTATGACTTACTGCAGGATAAATATGAATTTGAAGATCGTGGCGAGATCGAGATTAAAGGTAAAGGGCAAATGCAAACTTATTTGCTGACGGGTAGAAAAACAGTAAGCGATCTCAAAATTGTAGAGTAAATAAAGCTAAGAGTTGAAAGTACCTGATTGTTGAGGAAACTCTGCAGGCTGCGATCGATCGCCTCGAAGGCGCGATCGCTCGCTCGGTAGAACGGCTGCTGCAGATCAACCAAATAAGATTATGCTATAGACAGAGATATCGCAGCAATCCTAGGCGCGGTACTCGACCTTATAAAAATACTAAGTTGAAGTCGTCGGAGCCTTTAATAATGGTTCAATTTCATATTCAAACCGATAGCGATATTCCAGCATCCACCCAACTATTCAATCAAATCAGGTTTGCGATCGCCTCGCGACAATTTCCGCCCGGACACCGCTTGCCCAGCACCAGACAGCTAGCCATGCAGACGGGTTTGCACCGCAACACCATCAGCAAAGTATACCGCCAGCTCGAAAAT
The DNA here is from genome assembly GCF_036700545.1 of Microcoleus sp. SVA1B4. Taxonomy (NCBI): domain Bacteria; kingdom Bacillati; phylum Cyanobacteriota; class Cyanophyceae; order Oscillatoriales; family Microcoleaceae; genus Microcoleus; species Microcoleus sp. SVA1B4. The sequence goes on along the minus strand of NZ_JAUBPB010000080.1, from coordinate 16,152 downwards.
ACCGGACTCGTAGAAGCCCAAGCAGGATCGGGCATTTACGTCCGCGCTCAAGGCAACGAAGTTGTAGGCAACAAACTCAAATCTCCGATCCTCGAAGAATATCCCCTGGCTAACAAAATAGTACAAGGAAGTATCGATCAACTGCTGGAACAGGGCTGTACGCTCAACCAAGCGAGGGAATTATTTTTGACCGAAATTGACTGGCGGCTCAGGTGCAGCGCCCGCGTGGTCGTCACAGCCCCCACAGAAGACATCGGCGTGGGTGAACTGATGGCGAAAGAACTCGAACAAGCTCTCCGTATTCCCATACAGTTAGTGCCGATGGAACAGCTAGGTACTTTTTTGGATCAAATCTCTTCGGGAACTGTGATCACGAGTCGATATTTTATCGGAGAAGCAGAATCGATTTCGGCACCGCGTTCAGTGCGAGTTATTCCCGTAGACATCTATGACTACAGCCAGGAAATCCAGCTAGTCGGGGGTTTGCCGAAAGACAGTTATTTGGGTCTCGTTAGCCTGAGTCCGGGAATGCTACGATCGACCGAAGTCATCATCCACAGCATCCGGGGAGAGGATTTGCTGGTGATGACGGCCTTGGTTTCAGACGAGTACAAGATTAACTCGATCGTGCGATCGGCCAGAACAATTTTTTGCGACCAACCGAGTTTTGCTACAGTAAAAGCTGCCATCAATGCGGCTAGAGAAGATATTATTCGTCCCCCGCAACTGATATGCTCCGAAAATTACATCGGATCTAAGTCGATTAATTTGCTCAAGCGCGAGTTGGGCTTGGGATGATACCATTTTCGATTTTCGATTTTCGATTTTCGATTAAAAAATTGGGAATGACTGCATAATGGTTGGGATATTCTTTAGAGTTGCATCCTTTTGGGAACTGGTATAATTCCCAATTCCTAATGGGCGTAAGCTGCCCACGGCGCACCCTAAATAATTAGGTTATTCGTCCAGGACTGAACTTGTAACTTTCAACTTCCAGTACCCGATACCGGATACGCAATTCCCAACTACCAATTACCAATTACCAATTACCAATTATCCATGACAATTGAAATCCAACCTTCAATTAATGTTAAAACGGCGATCGAAAGCCGGCGGGCCGCGCGCAGCTTCCAACCCGATCCGATTCCCCCAGCAATATTGGCAGAGATTTTGCGATTGGGAGTGCGATCGCCCTCTGGTTACAACTTGCAGCCTTGGCGGTTTATCGTACTTCAAAACGCAGCCAGCAAAGAAAAATTAAAAACTTGCGCCTTCGATCAGCGCCAAGTGGTAGAAGCCCCAGTAGTATTAATCTGTTGTGGCGATCGGCGCGCCGGCAGCCCCGAAAACACCGAAGCCGTCATCGAATTGGGCAAAACCACAGGCGCAATGAATGACAATTTAGCCGGTTATATGCGACAAGCAATCCCGCAATTGTTCGATAACCGTCCCTGCTTCGACTCCCTAGAAGCTTGGACAAACAGACATACAATGCTCGCAGTAGCCCACTTAATGATTGCAGCTAAAAGTTTTGGGGTAGACAGTTGTCCGATGGAAGGTTTTGTCAGCGCTAAGGTGAAAGAAGCCTTTCAAATCCCCGAAGAAGTAGATGTTTGCTGTTTGCTGCCGCTTGGTTATGCAGCCGCACCTTTCAAACAATATGGCGGACGTTTTGATGTGACTCAAGTTTATTACAGCGAAAGTTATGGACAGGCTTTGCAAGCTGAGATTTGAGAGTTAAGATTTTGTGGCGACTTGAATTTTCAGAGTTAAGATTTGGAATGAATCGGGGTGAAAGTTCAAACAAATCCAAAATCCCGACTGTTCTGCAATCTAAAATCTAAAATTCAAAATCTAAAATCGAAACTTGTGAGATAAGACAGAGGAGAAAATATGACAGCAGCAACGATCCAAAGCAACGCCCAACTTCTAGAAGTAAAATTGCAGCAACACTTGCAAGCAGCCGGATTTAAAAACTTACCGCTTTATATTAGTTGCGATTTTCGAGATGAATCTTTAACGGTTGTGGGAGAACACCCGCGTAGTTTAGTTCTCAAAGCCAAACCGACTTTTGCGGTGCTAGAAGCAGCAATTCTCGAAATAAAACCAGAATCTATTCAACAGATTGGACTTTGCCTAAAAATTACCGGGCAAAAACAGCCTTATGCTTTCCATTCTTTTACCATGCACAACCCTGTTTTGTCAAAACCAAAAACAGTGCTGTTGTTCAAAAAAACCGAGAATCCCCCTGCTGAAGAAACGGGGATAGTCTTAACAGAAAATGTGGTACAGACGGCGGATGTAGAGGAGGAGATACCGTTAGAAACAGATGAGAAAGATGCGTGGGATGAAGAATATTTCCCCAATTTTTCTGAGAGTTCCAGCAATTCCGATCCGATCGCCTTCAGCGTGCAAGCAATCCCGGCAGATATTGCAGACAATCCCTTCAATCCGCTGGATATGGAAGCGGTAACAGTTGCCCAAAAACCCAAGCAGTCACCGTTTGCGATGCTGGCTGCAGTAGGAATCATCAGTGTCGCGGCGCTAGTTTTGGCAGGCGGTTATTATATGCTGAGCCGCCCCTGCGTCATCGGAGAATGTAGTGCTTTAGCTAATGCCAAACAGTTGAGCGAGAATTCGACGAAGACGCTGAAAACCTCAAAAGTTGCCAACAGCCCCCAAGAAGCGCAGAAACAGTTAAAACAGGCGATCGCCCTTTTGGAACCGATTCCCTCCTGGTCAATTCATCGTGGTGAAGCTCAAAGCGCCTTGGAAAGCTATCGGAAGCAAAATCAGAATTTAAACTCTGCGATCGATGGAGCGCGCCTCGCACAGTCAGCAGCCCAGAAAACCCAAAATCCGCCTTATTCTGCCGAGAACGGACAGGAAGCGCAAGCTCTGTGGCAACGTGCGATCGCCGAACTCGGAGAAATCCCTGCAGACAGTCCAGTTTATCCGTTTGCTCAGAAAAAAAAGCAGGAATACCGGAAGAATTTAGCAACTGGAAATCGGCAGTTAAGCACAGAGAAAACAGCGGAAAAAACGCTGCTCGCGGCCAAAAGTACAGCCCAAATAGCAGAAGCTCGCGAAGCCGTAGCTCAGACAGCCGAGACTTGGGCTCAAGTGCAATCAGGTTGGGAAGAAGCCCTCGTAATCCTATCAGAAATTCCCACGAACACGACATCTTACCAACAAGCTAAACTGTTAGTTCCCAAATACGAAACCAAACTTTCCGAAGCTCGCGAGCGCAAAAATGTCGAAGGAATTTCGGAAAATGCCTATACTCAAGCTGTGACTTTAGCAGCGGAAGCTCAAATTTTTGAGGGCAAAAACGCCTGGTTTAAAGCATCAGAATCCTGGCGAAGAGCTTTGAGTTACGCGGAGCAAGTGCCGGCGGCAACTGCCTATTCTCAGAAAGCCCAACCGCTGATCGCTTCCTACACAGCTTCATTGCAGCAAGCAGAAGTAAAGTTGCAGGAAGAAAGGAACCTGCAAAAAGCCCGCACGGATTTAGATAGAACTTGCAAAGGCAACCCCAAGATTTGCGACTATACTGTTAGCAAAGATTTGATTGCGGTGCAGATGACTCCAGGTTACGTGCAGAAACTGCAACAAACTTTCATTCAAGCAAACAACAACAATGCTGTGAAGACTCGCCAAGCTGTAGAAAACCACGTTCAAACGTTGCAAAAAGCTTTGGAGGCGATCGCCGAAAACGCCAAAATCCCTATGCAGGTGTACGATGGCGAAGGCAAGCGGATTGGGAGTCACGAACCGAAGTAGTTGTAGTTTTAGGGTGCGTGAGGGCGAAAAATCTGTCTGAGCGATCGCAATATTTACACTCACGCATCGCCCGCAATTTCATCCCCAGTCAATCCAGCCTGAAAAACTTGTTGCGCCGTCAAATCTAACTCAGGAAAAGTTGGCGACTCAATCCTATCATCTCCCCGAAACTGACTAACTTCATACTCACCATCAACCAACCGATAAATCGAAATAGTCGGTTGCTTGGGATTCCCGATAAATCTCCGGCCGCCCAAACCGAGATAATCCACAATCCAGTATTCGGGAATCCCGATTAGTTCGTATTCCCCTACTTTTTTGATGTAGTCATCTTGCCAGTTGGTACTAACTACTTCAACAACCAGCGGAATTGATGCTCCTTGAGTCACGGTTGAGAATTTTTTCCACATAGGTTCTGACGCTAAGTTGGGGCGATTTAATATCGGAATATCGGGCGAATAAGCTGATTCGTTTTCCAGTGGCTTAACTAATGCTTGTTTGGGGATGAAGTACGGAAGTTTTACCTTTCTAAACTCAGCAGTTAACTCTGAGGCTAAAAAACCGATAACTTCTTCATGGTCTCCTAATGGCTGTGACATTTCAACAATCTCTCCATTGTGCAGTTCATAACGTCCGTTTTGTGGCTTCCATTCCGCAAATTCTTCAAAAGTTAGCGTTTTAGTTGCTGTTTGAATCATGGTTATTCTCCTTAGTGATGGCTAGGGCGGGCTAGAAGCCCACCCCACAAGATAACTCACTCTTTGTGGAACAGGCATCTTGCCTGTTCATAAAAATACTGCCACATACAAGTTCCTACCTACATTATATTATCAATGCCCAATGCCCAATGCCCAATGCCCAATTCCCAATTCCCAATTACCATTTGATCAATTGTGCATCTTGATTAAAAAACTTCCGAGACAATCCCTCAGTCAACAGCAGAGTTGCGATTACAGTTGCCAGCGCTAACACAAACATAATCAAAATCTGGTAAGATGCTGCATCGAGAGGACTGACACCGCTCAGCATTTGACCTGTCATCATTCCGGGTAAAGTTACGATTCCTACCACCGTCATTGTATTTAAAAGCGGGATTAATCCAGCTTTGATGGCATCTTTGCGGTACTGCTTTACTGCTTGCTGTGGCGTGGAACCTAAACTTAAATGGGTTTCTATTTCTAACTGGCTGCTATTAACTGTACTGACAAGTCTTTCGCCCGCGATCGCCCCAGAGTTCATCGCATTGCCCAAAATCATACCCGCTAAGGGAATCAGGTATTGCGGTTCGTACCAAGGGTCAGGTTGCAAAATTAGCAAGTTTGTATAGGCGAGAGTCAAGGCCGTACTGATAAAAATTGAACCCCAAACTAAGGGCAGTAAGTTCTTGATTTTTTTGCTGATGCGGTTGCTGGCAACCATGCTAGCTGTTGTCAGCATGATTGCTAAAACTGCTAAAACCAGCCAAGGATTTTTCCCCTCCGGGTCAAATATGACGGCGAGCACGTATCCGACTAAGATTAGCTGGATCAGGGTGCGCCCCGCCGCGATCGCGATCGCCCCCTCCAATCCCAATTGCTGCCACGCCGAAAGCCCGATCGCGATCGCCACCATCCCCAAAGCCCAACCCAAATCTGTAAAATCTAGCAGAATTAACACCGGCCCACCCTTTCGATAATGTGATTGTTTGCCTGTCCAAATATAAGATATTGCAATAAAGGTTTCTGAGAAACAGTTTTGCTGCAAGAATTTGCTTTGATAATGCTTGAAATTTGTGGTGTCAAAAGTGAATAATGTTCCCCCCCTCGACTTAACCCGCCAATACGCGCTCCTTGGCGACGAAATAACCGCTGCGGTGCAAAAAGTGCTTGCCTCTGGCGGCTACGTAGGCGGCCCGGCCGTCAAGAGTTTTGAACGAGAGTTCGCCGACTACATCGGCGTTTCCGAGTGCGTTGGCTGCAACTCCGGCACCGATGCCTTGATTTTGGCCTTGCGAGCTCTCAAAATTGGCCCCGGCGATGAAGTGATTACCACTCCTTTTACCTTTTTTGCTTCGGCTGAGACAATTAGCGCCGTCGGTGCGACTCCAGTATTTGTCGATATTGACAGCGATACTTTTAATCTGGATGTCGAGCTCCTCGAAGCGGCAATTACCGACAAAACCAAGGCAATTATGCCAGTGCACATCTTCGGCCAACCGGTAGACATGACTCGGCTGATGGAAATTGCGACTCGGCACAATTTAGCCGTAATTGAAGATTGCGCCCAATCTGTCGGGGCCGAGTGGCAGTCTCGAAAAGTCGGCAGCATTGGCCATGTCGGCTGCTTCAGTTTTTATCCGACCAAAAACTTAGGCGCTTGCGGTGACGGTGGCGCGGTGACGACAAACGATCCAGCCCTGGCAGCTTCGATGCGAGTGCTCAAAGAACACGGACAGTCTTCTAGGTATTTCTACGAAGAAATCGGCTACAACAGCCGTTTAGATGCCCTGCAAGCGGTGATTCTCAGTATTAAATTGCGGTATCTCGACAGTTGGAACGCGCAGCGACGGGAGAAAGCGACACTTTACAGCGAATTTCTCTCCCGCGTGCCCGGAGTTGCCGTCCCCAAAGAATTGCCGTTCGCAAAAGGAGTTTGGAATCAATACACGATCCGGCTGACAAGTCCAGAAGACGCCCAAAATCCCTCTGGCAATTTTCGAGATTGGATGCGGGCTCAGTTGCAGGAAGCTGGCATCGGTTCGATGGTTTACTATCCGTTACCTTTGCACCTGCAACCTGTTTACAAATCTTTGGGTTATCAAGCAGGTCAGTTGTCAAAGGCTGAGCAAGTTTGTCGCGAAGTCTTGTCTTTGCCGATGTTCCCGGAACTGTCGAGGGATCAACAAGAGCGGACGATTTATGGGCTGAAAGATTGCTTGGCAAAGGCCGATCGCATCCGGTAGCTTTGGCGCGATGGCATCAGCGAGGGAAATGCAGGAGGAGAAAAGAATTGCAGGGTTGCAGTGGTGTGAGAATGTGCAGCGTTCAGGGAGAACGGTTAAGTATTTTGACCGATCACTTGTACTTTTATGTACTATATTTAATGAAAAGAAACAAATTTAGGCTAGCAATCCGCCTCGAACGGGTGCATTTTCCGCTCGCCTAAAACTTGCAGTGCGATCGGTCAATGATGAAGAAGGAAGAAGGAAGAGGGAAGAAGCCCGATGGAAGTCGGAAGAAGGAAGAAGAAAAAATAAAGAATGTTTGAACTTTCGACTTCCCATCCCCAATGCCCGATGCCCGATGCCCGATGCCCGATGGCCGATGCCCAATTCTCAATTTAACCTGTAATTTTCAGAAGATAAGAGGAAAATAAACGAGTGCCTCAGTATCAATTCACTCAGGCTAGACGCTACGATCCACAAGCGATCGCTCAGTATTACCGCAAACGTCCTTGGAAAGCAATTTGGCGCGCAATTACCGTTATTTGGTCTTTTGCAGGCTTCGTTCTGGGGATGCTGTGGGACAGTTGGCAGCATGAAGTCGCAGCACACCAGCCGGAACGGGCCACCCACCTACGACAAATACTCACTCGCTTGGGCCCCACTTTCATTAAAGTCGGCCAAGCACTTTCTACCAGACCGGATTTGATCCGCAAAGACTTTCTCGAAGAATTGATCAAACTTCAGGATCAATTGCCGCCGTTTGACTCGGTGCGCGCTTTCGAGATTATTGAAGCGGAACTCGATCGCAAAATTAGCGAAACTTACAGCGAAATCTCCCCCGAACCTGTCGCCGCGGCAAGTCTTGGTCAAGTCTACCGAGCTCGCCTCCTCACCGGGGAAGCAGTAGCAGTCAAGGTTCAGCGACCGAATTTGCTGCCCGTATTGAGCCTTGACCTTTACTTAATGCGCTGGGCCGCTGGATGGTTGGGCCCGTTGCTGCCGCTGAATCTCGGTCACGACCTTTGTTTAATCGTCGATGAATTCGGTATCAAATTGTTCGAGGAAATTGATTATATCAATGAAGGCCGCAACGCCGAGAAATTTGCGACAAATTTTGCCGACGACCCGACAGTAAAAGTTCCGAGCATTTACTGGCGCTATACTTCAAATTGCGTTCTGACTCTTGAATGGATTGACGGCATCAAGCTGACAGATATGGAAAGTGTTAAAGCCGCAGGTTTGGATACCGATAGTTTAATTGAAGTCGGAGTCCGCAGCGGTTTGCGACAGTTGCTGGAACATGGATTTTTTCACGCTGACCCCCATCCGGGAAATCTGTTTGCCTTAGCGGACGGCCGCATGGCTTACATTGATTTTGGGATGATGGATCAGATGGAAGAAACAACTAAAGAAACTTTGGTTGATTCTGTCGTTCATTTGATCAACAAAGATTACTTACAATTAGCGAAGGATTTTGTCAAACTTGGCTTTTTGACTCCAGATACAGATATTATGCCGATCGTCCCGGCGTTGGAATCTGTACTGGGTGATATCGTCGGCGAAAAGGTGTCAGATTTTAACTTCAAGACGATTACAGACCAGTTTTCGGAGTTGATGTACGATTATCCTTTCCGGGTGCCGGCGAAATTTGCCTTAATTATTCGCTCTCTGGTGACAGAAGAAGGTTTGGCCCTGACGCTGAATCCGAATTTCAAGATAGTCGAGGTGGCGTATCCTTATGTAGCGCGACGTTTGTTGAACGGAGAATCTCCGGCTCTGCGGCGGCGTCTGATTGAGGTATTATTCAAAGATGGCAAATTCCAGTGGAACAGGTTAGAGGACATGATCGCGATCGCCCGATCGGATCGCAGTTTCGACTTGCTCCCCACCGCCCAACTAGGCTTGCAATTTTTGCTGTCCGAGGAAGGCTCGTTTTTGAGACGCCAGCTAATGTTAGCTTTGATTGAGGACGATCGAATCCACACCGAAGAAGTTCGCAGCCTGTGGAACTTAGTCAAGGAAGATTTGCAGCCCAGTCGCCTGTTCAACGTTGCTCTAGGCGCTTTGACGGAGTTTTCCACAGCAGGAGCAGCCGCGCTAACTCGATTTTAGTCATTAGTCATTGGTCATTAGTCATTAGTCATTGGTTATTTATTGGTTGTTAGTTGTTGGTTCTAATAACTAACAACCAATACCCAATGCCCAATGCCCAATGCCCAATGCCCCATGCCCAATTCCCCATTTCCTATTACCCAAATTAAGGAATTATTCGTGTATTATTTTCCAGAACCTCCCTATTTTTTAATGTCGGCTGGATTACTAGCAGGTATGGCTTCCGGCGTAGCATTTGAAGCAACTCTCAAACAATCCGTACAACAGTGGTCTAAAAATCGTTCTACTCGCACCTTGGCTAACCTGCCAAGGCTGCAATTGGTCATACCTTTTCTGGGAATGGCGGGCGGTATTTGCGTATTTTTAGCTTCTGGGATGGAGATTTTTGGCTTCCCCAAACTACTTTGTTATGCGCTAGCCTTGCCGCTGACGGTACTCACGGGTTGGCTAGTTTGGACTCAGTTGGGTAAGCTTTTGATCGAGCTAGAACGCGGAGGTTCTCAAGCGCTGGATTTGGATTCTTTTGAACAATGAAATTTAACTATCAACCCTCTTTTCTGAGAAGGAATGAGGTTGATAGTTGTCTAAGATTCTCCTAATTTGATGCTTTTTGAACCGCAGAGAACGCAGAGAACGCAGAGGAAGACAAAGAAGAAGATGACAACTTAGGCAATAATTTGTGTAAAATTTTTAAAATCTAAAATCTAAAATCTAAAATCTAAAATCTAAAATCGAATGAGTATTTTAATTGTTACAGGTGCGGCGGGATTTATTGGCTCTAACTTAGTAGAAACTCTTTTAAATCGAGGGGAGACGGTAATTGGTGTTGATGAGTTCAACGATTATTACGATCCGGCTCTCAAGCGCAAGAATATTGCACGATTTGAAAAGTATCCGGGTTTTGAATTGGTGGAAGGCGATATTTTGTCTCTAAATTGGCGTGGTCTTTTATCTGATGCTAAGGTGATATTTCATCAGGCGGCGCAAGCAGGAGTTCGTGCTAGCTGGGGCGACGGTTTTCGCAGCTATACGGAACGCAATATTAACAGCACTCAAGTATTGTTAGAAGCGGCTAAAGATGCGCCAAGATTGCAAAAGTTTGTCTATGCTTCTTCTTCTTCAATTTACGGCAATGCTGAATCTTTTCCCACGAATGAAAATGCTTGTCCGCAGCCGGTTTCTCCCTACGGAATTACGAAGTTAGCCGGTGAACGTTTGTGCGGACTTTATTACAAAAATTTTGGCATTCCGACTACTTCGCTGCGCTATTTTACTGTTTACGGGCCGAGACAGCGCCCCGATATGGCTTTTCACAAGTTTTTTAAGTCGATTTTGTTTGATGAGGCGATTTCTATTTTCGGCGACGGATTGCAAACGCGGGATTTTACGTTTATCAGCGATTGCGTTGCGGCGAATTTAGCGGCGGCTGAGGTTCCCGAAGCTGCGGGGGAAGTTTTTAATATTGGTGGGGGAAGTCGGGTGGTTTTGAAGGAAGTTATTGATACAATAGAGAGAATTGTCGATCGACCTATTCGCATAGATTTTACCGAAGCTGCGAGGGGAGACGCGCGGCACACTAGCGCAGATGTGTCTAAAGCCAAGAAAATCTTAGGTTATCAGCCGCAGGTTGCTCTAGAAGAAGGATTGAGGCGCGAATGGGAGTGGATTCAGTCTTTGTACAGTTAGATACTATTTATCCCCAAAATTCCGCAACTTAAATTGAACATTATTAAGTTTTTTAATTCCCCAACTTTTGAGATTTCTCCCCAAGCGAACCAACACATTTGGAGGCACGAGTTTTGGCTGTGTTTCCGACGAATTCAAATAGCGGTAATGCAGAAATACATCTCGGTAAGGAATCTCCACATCTTCACCAGCACACAAGCGAGTAAACTTTGCAGCCGAAATACTCATGTAATGCAAATAAGTAAGCCGCCGTCCTTTATCATATAAAACATCATCTATCACATCAAATTGAGAAGACCAATGATTTCCCGTTACCTGTTCGGGTTCAGCATATGCAAAGTTGTAAAAAGATATTTTGCTGCGGGCGACTAAATAGTTAAGTAAAGATTGGTCAGCCCCCCGCAAAGACATAATTTCCGCTTCTCCTGATGTTAATTTTTCTAAAAATTGAGAGCAATTATTTCGATTTAAAACCCCCGCTTTTGACGCAAACCAACCCGCACAAAAAGTATGAGATTGCAGTTCGTCAATATTTAAAATTTGAGGTAATTTGGGGGAGGACAAATCAAATATATAATTGAGGTCGGATTTGTATTGAAAATCGTTTGCTACCCAATCAAAATCATCAAGTTTTTGATAAATATAATCTAGAGAACCCATTAACAGAGTGTCTGCATCAAAATAGATAAATTTATCAAAAGGGCCGTCGAAACAACATAATTTTCGGTGCATTTCCAAACATTGAACTGGTTTCCAACCTTGAGATTTCCATACTTTTTGAGCTTTTGCATGAGTTTTCCAAACTTGAGTCGCAAAGTCTTCCCATAAAATGATGGAATCGGTATTTTCAAACAGGGTGACATGAGGACGAGTTGCAATTTCTACTCGCACTTTTTTCATTCTGTCATCATAGGGAATGATGCAAACAGGAATATTTTTTGCCCCATTGACTTCGAGACTGTTCAATAAAGCGACTAAGTGGTCAAAAACAACATCGTTTGCTAGAATATAAATGCCATCAGTCATCGGATTTTAGATTTTAGATTTTAGATTTTAGATTGAAGAATTATACTCATTCAAAACTTGTTTGGTGTCAAAAACACAACAAAATTTATGAATTGTGGAACAGGCATCTTGCCTGTTCTTCCAAGCTTGTTTGGTGTCAAAAACACAACAAAATTTATGAATTGTGGAACAGGCATCTTGCCTGTTCTTCCAAGCTTGTTTG
>NZ_JAUBPB010000080.1:0-4320 GCF_036700545.1 Microcoleus sp. SVA1B4 | reverse complement strand
GTCTCAAAAACACAACAAAATTTATGAATTGTGGAACAGGCATCTTGCCTGTTCTTCCAACCTTGTTGATAATGATACAACATATGAGTTTATCCTCACCTACTCAAAGCAAGAAATATTTTTTGCACTAAGTTTGGTTTTTCCTCATTGAGATAACGATAATGTTTCCAAACTTTCCAATAAGGACTACCCGATTTAATTGGTATCCCAGCCCAGTGAAGATATTTTAACCTTTTGCCTTTGTCATAAAGAACATAATCTATTTCTTGAAAATGTTTAGAACCCGCCCAGCTTCCCGGTTCGCTTGGTGAATCTTTAACAAGATTGCAGCGTTTGGGAATCAGTTTAAGAATGATATAATTTAATATAGGTTGGTCTGTGACATTTTGAGTAAAGTCAAAATATTCTCGATGCTGCGAACATTCTTGCAAAATTTCATACATTTGCGATTCTGTAATCGTTCCTTTTCGGGAAGCCCAAAAACCGCTGTTGAATACATCTTGAAGCTGTGAGTCTGTAAAGATATTCTGTTCTTTTACAAGTGGTGAAAATACATTTCGCAGTTTTTCGCTGAGGTGGTGATAGTCGCAGCAAAAAAAGTCTACTTCTGATAGTTTGTTTAAGTTGTCTGCGATGTCTTCAAAGACGATGATATCGGTATCGATGTACAGAAATTCGTCAAGGGGGCCAAACCAAACGGCGAGTTTTCGCATTTTGTTGGGGAGGGCTAAAAAGTTGCGATCGAACATTTGGCCAATTTCTCTGGTAAACTGTTCGACAAACTCCAGATTTGGGAACAATTGTACCCCGTGGAGACTGCTGAGTGCGGCTGCGACTTGCTGATAATTGTCGTCGAAGGGAATCAGAAAAACAGGTACTTGACAATTGTACAGACGTATGCTGTTTAGAAGGGCGATCGCACTTTCGATCACCTTATCATTCGCAACAATATAAATACCGCGATTCATACATTTATCCTCAACCTTCTCAATACCCTTTTTAACAAATTCGGCCCAGAAACCTCAGTATAAGACTTTAGCGGTTGGGCAAAAATCGGACGCTTGGAGGGTTCGCGGAGATAGCGGTAATGCAGAAACAAATCGCGATAGGGAAACTCAATATTTTCGCCCGCACAAACTCTCCGAATTAAATCCGGCGGCACACCAATATAATGAATGTAAGTAAGTCGGTTTCCCTTGTCGTACAAAATCCGATCTTGCTCTTCAAAATGTTGAGAAGTGACGCTGCACCCGGTTTTTTCGCCATCCGGGAGACTATAAGCAAAATTATAGCTATTCATCCCCGTTTTCATCACCATATAATTGAGCAACGGCTGTTCTCCCGCACCTTCATAAAGAATTTCCGCCTCGCCCGATTGCAGTTGAGCTAACAGCCATTCTCTAGTATCTTGCTCAAACAATCCTTGCTTGCTGGCGTAAAATCCCGAACAAAATATTTCCGAGTCGATCCGATTTTGCTCAAAAACTTCGAGGAGTTTTGGTGACTGAATATTGTATACTTTAGTTGGGGAGAGAAATTGAAAATCATAAACCACAAAATCCGATCCCTCTAATTTATGAAACACGGCATCAAGGGAATTCATCACCAAAGTATCCGCATCCATATAGATAAACTTTTCAAACGGGCCGTCGAAAGCGCAAAAGCGCCGGTGTGCGCCGTAAAGCCGGAATTTTTTGCGGTTCAAACGCTCTGGTGCGGCTGCTTCCATGAATTTGTCCCATCGCTGAAGAGATGCGCTATCTTCATAAATAAAGACGTTGGGACGGTTAACAATTTCAGCTTGGATTTGCTCTATCTGGTCGTCGAAAGGATAAATACAGACAGGAGTATTTGAGCCTAAGATAATTTCAATACTGTTGAGCAAGGCAATTAGTTGGTCGTAAACTGTATCGTTGGCTAGCGTGCAAATTCCATTCATATCTAAGAGTCTCGCGAAGGCGGAATTTGTTTATATAGTTGCGGTTTCAACCGCCGAATCATTTAGTAAAATAATAGAGGAGGGCGATCGGGGAAGACTAAAGCATAGAACCGAAAACCAGAGCGACGCGAAAACCGATGTAATATTGGCGGTTGCCCGTCGAGTCCCTGACACGATAGGCACTGCGGCAACTGAACGCAGGGCTGTGCAAGGAACCACCACGCTGCATTCGGTATTCAGATGTGCCAGTTTCCCAGGAACTTCCGTCAGTTGGTGCCCCGTTATAGTTTTCGTGCCATCTATCACTGCACCACTCCCAAACCTGACCGTGGAGGTCGTAAAGTCCAAAGGCATTGGGGAGACAACCCCCGACATAAGTTGTGTGTCCGCGATATCGGACTAATTCCGGGGTAATAGTTTCCCCAAAATGAAATGGGGTTGTTGTACCCGCACGACAGGCATATTCCCATTCTGCTTCACTCAGGAGGCGATATTTTTTCCCGGTTTTTTGCGAGAGTTGGCCACAGAATTCGACGGCCATATCCCACGATACTTTTTCTACAGGACGTTTTTCACCTTGAAACCATGATAATGATGATGGGTTGTTTCCCATCACTGCTTGCCACTGTGCTTGGGTGAGAGGGTATTTGCCTGCAAAAAAAGCGGGTACAGTTACTTGATGCTGCGGACTTTCACAACTGTCTCTACCTTCTTCTGTTGCTGGCGAGCCCATCATAAATGTACCCCCGGGAATATAAACCATTTCCAGCACAACTTCGTTCCCTAAGTCTTCAGGAAAGAAATGAGCATAATGACGGCGACGACTGTTTTCTTTTCCTTTAGCATCAACTGTTATCACATCAAAGTTAAAAGTAGGCAAATATTTTTGTAACTGCTGTTTTATATTGGGTTCATCTCTATTCCTCAGCAGCGAATAGGCTGCAAACTTCACCAACATTGATTCATCTTGCAGCGCGCCAATTATTAAATCTAAACCTGCATCTCCATATTTGAGCGCTTCAGACAGTGCAGCAATCTTCACTTCGACAATCGGTGAAGCCAAACGACTCTTAACGCCGGGAATCCCGCCTAAAACAGCAGCACCGAGGGGGGGTGGATTTTGACCGCCGAGTACAGCATCGTATTCTCTGGGTTGATTTTGGTTTTCTGTCATGGCGCTATTTATTAAGATACAAAGTTAGACAGCCAATTGAGCAAGTTTAATTCATGGAGAATGATTTGTCTGGCTTCAGCAATTTTCTCCCTCGCTTCATGCCAATAATCCGCAGTAGCTACAACCTCTTTAATAAATTCTACTCCTTTCTCATCCAAACTCGGCAGCCTCAGAAAACTCCCCGCCGGCAACAATTTATCCACCGCCGCACCGCCGTAATAAATCGGCAAACACCAAGCTAATAAAGCATCCCAAAGCTTCTCGCTGACATACCAATCGTTTTCGGCATAATTTTCAATAGCTAAGTTGTAATAGTATGGTGCGACAGCGTGCCATTTATTGTTGACAGTCCCGTTCCCGCGCGCCCAAGTTGGCAAGTTTCGTCCGTAAAGGTCAAAATTTAATTCTCGTTCTTGCAGCAATTTGATAAAGTCTAATCTCTGGCGGTGATTGGCGCTGCGGCTAACACCTGAAGTAATCCAAGAACAGGATTTAGTTTTCGGCGTCGCAGGCATTTCATCGAGTTCTCGAAACGAGTTAGAGTGATACCAAATCGCGGGCATATAATTGGGGTTTGGTGCGAAGTCGTCTGGCCCGGAAACGTAACTGCAATAAAGTTTTGCTTGTTCGTAGTTGGCTTTGGTAATTTCAATAACTTCTGGTAATGGCGGTTCGCGGATCAGGTAAATAATCCGTTCCTTGGGGACACCGCGCAATTTTTCTTGAATGTCGTTTTCTGGGTTTTGATGCCTGTAGCGACGTATTTTATCGAGCCAGGATTTATTTTTTGCAGGTTTGGGAAAGTCGAATTGATACATGAGTAAAAAGTCTGGTTCTGGGTGGTTGGCGAGCATTTGAATGTTGCCCCAGTTGCCGAAGTTGTGGGGGGTTTGTTGCCACAGCCAGTCGCTTTGACTCATCCCTGGGTAGGTGGTGATTGTGCCGATGATTTTTTGGTTCATATCTAATAATAAATCTGGTTTTGCGTGTGGGCGGGGCGGGTTTATGAGATTGTTTGTTTTAGGCGATGATTGTTGGTAAAACCCGCCCCTACTGATAATAAATGTGGTTTTTGGGTTGGGCAGGGCGGGTTTATGAGATTGTTTATTTGAGGCGATGATTGTTGGTAAAACCCGCCCCTTGTATCTTAAAAGAGTGCGTCAGTCGATCGCCACGTCATTGATTCGATCATACCGACAATCAGGCG
>NZ_JAUBPB010000079.1:0-30856 GCF_036700545.1 Microcoleus sp. SVA1B4 | reverse complement strand
CAGTAAAACCGGAGTCAAAATCCTCCAAAGGTTTGCCCTACATACTCCCACGCCTTTTGTCAATGGGGGAACTTCAGATTAAATTCAAGTCCAGTCACCCGACTTAATATTTTGTTACATACTTATGGATTTTCCCGCCGACCTACTTATGAGTATGAACCTGTACCGGAACCGATGACTGCTGTTGGTACGTTTGTGGCTGCGGGAATGGGTTTGTGGTGGAAGAGAAGGGCGGCAAAAAAGGTGTAATACTAATTAGGAGATTAACTGGTTCCTAGGCTCTGCCTGGGAACCGATATCCAGAGGCTCTGCCTCGTCGATTGGGGAGAAAAAGAGGAGGCAGAGCCTCCGGGAATGCGTCCCCAGGCAGAGCCTGGGAACGAGCAACTTAAAACTTGCTTAAAGCGATCGATAAACGCGATAGTTAATTTCAGGGAAAATATTATCAATCTCCTCAACCTTCTCCAACCAACCCGAATCAACTTTCCCTTCTTTCACTTCATCGTAAAGCTTGTGAAAGCGCATTAAGTGCGATCGAGTGCGCCGCACTGCATAGGGAACCATCGTCCCTGTACGCATGATAAACGCCCAGTCAGAAGATTGAGCTAGCAGCACTTCCCGCGCCGCTTGGTTCAAAGCCCGCCACTGCAACTCATCTGCAGGTTCCATGCTTCCCAACTCAATCATCCGTTCCGCTGCTTTGTGCAAGTGCGGGTAAATCCAAGCATTGGTATCGTTGAGCCAATATTCGTGGAAACCCCGGAAACCCCAGCTAGACTGAGACGGGCGGCACACTTGCTGAGTCGGATTTCCCCGCAAATAATCGGCTAAGTGCGTCATATCGTAGGTATTTTGGTCGTACCAACTCTTGCGGAACAGGTAATCTAAGAACCAAGGCCCTTCGTACCACCAGTGACCGAAAAGTTCGGCGTCGTAAGGCGAAACAATAATCGGCGGACGCTGCATAATGCCGTTGAGGTGTTCGACTTGGCGTTCGCGGTTAAAAGCAAAATTGCTGGCGTGTTCCGCTGCTTTTTCCCTTGCCCAGTAAGGATCGTACAACTGTTTATCGCCTAAACCCAATCCGCGACCGGTGATTTTGTGATATTTAATCCCGGTATTTTTCCGCTGGCCGTTGGGCATGATGTAGGGCTTAATGTAATCGTAGTCAGCTTCCCAGCCCAAATCTTTGTAGAATTCGCGGTATTCGGCGGCGCCGGGATAGCCGACTTCGGAAGACCAAACCTGCTGCGAGGATTCGTGATCCCGGCCGAAGGCTGCGACTCCGCATTCGGTGAAAATTGGGGCGTAGCTGCCGTAGCGGGGACGCGGGCGGGCGTAGAGGATGCCGTGACCGTCTGTGAGAAAGTAGCGGAGGCCTGCGTCGGCTAACATCCGCTCTAAGCCTTCATAGTAGGCGCATTCGGGCAGCCAAATGCCTTTTGGTCGGCGGCCGAAGTTTGCTTCGTAGTTGTCGCAAGCTACTTGAATTTGTGCCCAAACTGCTTCGGGGTACATTTTCATCAGCGGTAGGTAGCCGTGGGTGGCACCGCAGGTGATGATTTCGAGGTTGTTGGTATCTTGGTGTTCTTTGAAGGCTTTGACTAAATCTCGATCGTACTTTTCCCAAAAGTTGCGGACTTGAGAAAAATGGGCGGCGTAATGTTCTGCCAAATAGCGGAGGTGGCCGTTTCCGCTGTTGTGTTCGATTTCGAGATCGGCTAATTCTTCGAGTTTGGCCAAGTGGTCGTCGAAGCGGTCTTGCAGCAAGGGGTCGCGCAGCATGGCAACCAAGGGCGGTGTCATGCTCATGGTAATTTTAAAGTCGATGCCGTCGCGCTTGAGCCCTTCAAAGACTTGCAGCAGGGGAATATAGGTTTCCGCGATCGCCTCAAACAGCCATTCTTCTTCTAAAACGTAGTCGCTTTCGGGGTGGCGAACAAAGGGCAAGTGGGCGTGGAGAACGAGGGCGAGGTAGCCAATAGTCATAATGATTTGGATGCCGTAGTTATTAACTGACGCCTGTTAGGGACAGCTTTAAAATATTTTAAGATTTTATGCTGAAACGGGACTCACAAAATGCCGTGTTTTTTTAATAGCCTTTCTCTAACAAACTAAATGTCAGCAAATTCTGATTTTCTGCTTGCTGTCGGATTAAGGCTGCTGCTGTTTGAGAGTCTACTGCCTTTGAGAAAAAGAATCCCTGGGCGTACTCACATTTTAACCCTTTTAGTATAGATAGTTGCGAGGCTTCTTCGACTCCTTCGGCTACTACATCCATGCCTAAATTGTGGGACAAAGTAACGATCGACCGCACAATTTCTGTCGGGTCAATCCCTCCTTTACTGAAATCGAACTCACCTCCCATCCTGCTAACAAAAGAGCGGTCTATTTTTAAGGTATTGGTGGGGAAGCGGTGCAGGTAGGAGAGCGAGGAATAGCCGGTGCCGAAGTCGTCAATGCACAAGTCTATGTTTCGGGTTCTGAGCTGCACCAGCATTGCTGTTACTGATTCGGAATTTTCTATGAGTACACTTTCGGTAATTTCTAGTTTTAAACTGCTGCCGTCGAGGTGAGTTTCTGCGAGGACTCGATCGATGTATTCGATTAAATCTGGCTGAGAAAACTGTTTGACAGAAATGTTGACGCTAACGCTCAACGGGGGGTGGCTGGGAAATAGCTGCTGCCACTGGCGGATTTGGTGGCAAGCTGTGCGAAGTACCCAGCGGCCCAGGGGTACGATCAAGCCGGTTTCTTCGGCGATGGTGATAAATTCGCCGGGGGAAACTAAGCCTCGTTCTGGATGCTGCCAGCGCACTAGGGCCTCAAAACTGGTAATTGTGTTATTGGCAATCGACACGATCGGCTGGTAGTGAATAATAAACTGGGGCGCTGCGGATAAGGGAGGTAAGGCTGATTCGGGGGATGGGGGAAAGTCTTCTTCTGTGGCGGGTTCTCTAATTGATTCGATCGCCCGCCGCAGGTCGTTTTCGAGCTGCAACAGTCGCAAAGCGTGGGCGTGCATGGAACTGTTGAAAACTTCGTGTCGGGCTCTGCCAAGTTCTTTGGCGCGGTACATTGCTGTGTCGGCGTCGCGCAGCAGGGTTGTCGGTTCCAGGTATTCGCCAGAGCTCAAAGCTATGCCGATGCTGGCGGTGATAAATACTTCGTGTCCGTCTAGAAGGAGAGGGGAGGTGATTTTCTTTTGCAGTCGGTTGACAATGCTGCTAGCTTCATTGATGCCCTCGATGTCTTCTAGCAACAGCACAAACTCGTCTCCTCCGATGCGGGCTACTGTATCTCCGGGCCTCAGACAAGCTTCCAGACGCCGCGCGATCGATACTAGCAATTGATCGCCGATGGCGTGGCCGAGGGAATCGTTGACTACTTTAAATCTATCTAAATCGAGAAACAGCACGGCAAACGAGTAGTCTTTGCGCCGTTTTGCCAGCCTCAGAGCGTGTTCGAGCCGATCGGTAAATAGCGATCTGTTGGGCAATCCGGTGAGGGCGTCGTGAAAAGCATCGTGCAGCAGTTGTTCTTCGGCGAGTTTGCGCTGAGTGATGTCGTGACAGTTAATCACGATTCCCTCGACTGCGGGATCATACAGCAAGTTGGTGGCTACAGCTTCTACATAACACCAGGAACCGTTGCGGTGGCGGACTCGGTACTCAACTGGGCACTGGCTTCTTTTGGGGTTTTCAATGGCTTTGTGGAGGGTTTCGGCGATCGTGGCGCAGTCGTCGGGGTGAACTATTTCTAAGGCCCTGCGGCCGATCGCCTGGTGGGGCGCGTATCCTAAAATTCGCTTGACGGAAGGGCTGATGTAGCGGAAGATTCCTTCGGCGTCGAGAATGATCGTGATGTCTGTGGCGTTTTCAATCAGCGATCGAAATCGCTGTTCGCTTTGGCGCAGGGCTGATTCTGCTTGTTTGCGATCGCTGATGTCGAGGGCTACTCCGTCTATAATTACGTCGCCGTTTTCGTTTTTGGAAAATTTAGCGCTGTCTTGCACCCACTTGACCTCCCCCGATCTCAGAACGATGCGGTACTGGCGATCGCACGGCAAAAGAGTCGCTCTTGATGCTGCTACGCGGCTGTCAAACGAGATTTTGTCGTCTGGATGGATGATTTCGGTCAAGAGTTCCGGGTGCGAAATCACTTCTTCGGCCCCGAACCCAGTAACTTCGCGCACGCCCGGACTGATGTAGGGCATGGAGATTGTGCCGTCTGGATGCAGCACGGTGCGGTAGACTGAGCCGGGAATGTTGGCTGCCATTGTGGCTAGCTGCTGCTGGATGCCACAGACTGCTGCTTCGGCGCGCTTGCGTTCTGCAAGTTCGGTTTGGGCTTGTTGGTAGAGTTCGGCTTGGTGGATCGCGATCGCGCACTGATCGGATATGGCTTTGACTAGCGATAGTTCTTCTGTAGTCCAAGAGCGGGCCCGATCGCACTGGTAGAGGCAAATTCCTCCCAAAAATGATTGCTGGTATAGCAGCGGTGCGATCGCGATCGAGTGAAACCCTAAAAATTGCGCTGATGCTTGCAGTTCCGGGTTCAGAGTCGATAACTCGGCGAGGGCGATCGTTTCTCCGCGGGCGAGGGAGAAGCGATAGTGTTGGGCAAAGTCGCAATTTAGACCGATCGCCCGTTCTCTGTCGGCTGCCTTTAAGCTCATGTAGCGAATCCCGATCTTGCCCTCAGCATCTGGCTGCAATATCGCGCAGCCGCTGATTTCGAGAGCTTCGTGCAGTTGATCTGCGGTGGTTTGCAGCACTTCGTCGAGTACAAGGGTGAAGCGCATGGCTTGAACGATGCGGTTGACTATCGCTTCACGAGTCGCTTGCCGCTGAATTTGGGCGATCGCTTCTTGTTGCTGGCGTCGCATTTTGTATTCTTGGAGCGATCGTTCTAAGACTGTTGGCAACCTAAACAGCCGCCCTTTTAAGACGTAATCTGTCATTCCCGCTTTGATGCACTCAACTGCCGCTTCTTCTCCCAAACTTCCCGTTACTAAAATCAAGGGTATGTCTTGCCCTAATTCCTGCATTAATTTCAACACTTCTAAACCGTTGAAGCCGGGGAGGCGATAATCTGAGAGTACAGCATCGTACTGGCAATTTTCGAGCAGTTTTCTGCACTCTGTTGCTGTTTCTGCCGTGTCGCACTTAAAATTTACCCCTCCCGATTCTAAGGCGAGCACTATTAATTCCATATCTTCTGCCATGTCTTCGATAATCAACAAGTTTAATGTTGATTCCGCTACCATTTTTAGTAGATAGTTGGTTTCATTTATATCTAACATAAGGTATTGGGGAGGTTTTTAATTGGTTATAGGTGTTTTTGCTAGTAATTTTTTAGACTTAGTTTTGTTATTAATTTTATCTCGATATTTTTAGCAAAATTAATTATATACTCTACTCGCAAGACCTTTATTTAGCACCTGCAGTCGAGGGCTGACGAACCGATTGGGGAGCACCCCAATTTTTAAAAGAGCATTTTTTAGGAGTACGAGCATCTTGCACAGCCCCGCCTATATCTTTCGCTTCCATCCCTAACAGTGAACACTCCTGTCACACCAAAATTCGGATGCTCTCACCGATTGTGACTTATTTAAGTCTATAAGAGTTTTAAATTTTTCATTTAAAACTCTTATAGACTTAACTTATGAATCTATATTACCGTTTGAGATTGTTTGCCCTAGTTTAAAGTAAAAGGTGGCTCCTTGACTAGGTAGGCTTTCGGCCCAAACCGTACCGCCGTGGCGGTGAATAATCCGCTGGACGATCGCCAAACCGATGCCCGTACCTTCAAATTCTCTCTGGGAGTGCAGCCTCTGAAAGGCTCCAAACAGGCGATCGGCATATTCCATCGGAAAACCCACGCCGTTATCCTTGACAAAAATCGTCCCATCAGGTAAACCCTCAATAACTATTGTAGCCGGAGTGCGTCCGCGGCTGAACTTGACGGCGTTGCTAATCAAGTTGCTGAACACCTGTTGCAGCAAGGTTGGATCTCCCATTACAGTCGGCAAATCTCCGACGGCAAATTCAACGCTGTGGGGAGTTTGGGCCGGATCTGCGACTGTTGGTGGTTTAGTCAATTTAATCGCATTTTGTACCAAACGGCTCAGATCGATCGGAATTTGCCTCAACTCGGTGCGACTCACCCGCGACAGGGCGAGCAAACCGTCAATCAACAGGCTCATTTTTTGGCTGCTGTCTTCAATTACTTCCATATAGTGAACTATTTTGCGATCGCTCAAAGCCTCAGTTAATTCTAGCCGCTGTTTCAACGCTTCTACAAAACCTGAAATGTGTCGCAAAGGTGCGCGCAAGTCGTGGGAAACTGAGTAAGAAAAAGATTCTAATTCTTGATTGGCAGCTTCTAATTGCTCTGTGCGTTCTGACAAAGCTTGTTTTGTCTCTACCAACTCAGTGATATCGCGAGAAGTGCCAATTAAAGCATAAACCTCGCCGTCGAGATTTCTGAGGGGAATTTTAAAAGTATCGTAGTAAGTAGTGTCGCCAGCAATCACAAATTTATCCTGCAAGTGCAGAGTTTCCCCTGTTTCAAATACCTGCGAATTTTCCCTAGAGAATTTTGTGGCTATTTCTGGGGAGAAACATTCAAAAATAGTTTTGCCCTGCATCTCTTTTCTGCTATTTAATCCAGCAGTTTGGGCAACAGATTGGTTGACAAAAGACAGGCGCATCTTCTCGCGATCTACCACAAAAATGTGATCGGGCAAAGCATCAAAAAAAATCTCTAATTCTGCAGTACGTTGCGCGACTTGAGCTTCTAAAGTTTCGTTGAGTTCTTTGAGCTCAAGTTCTACTCGTTTGCGTTCGGTGATATCTTGACCAATGCCGATACAACTGCCGTCTGAAAGACGAACATTTGCCCAAGAAGTGTCGATAATTCGCCCGTCTTTAACTTTTGTTTTGAAGTCGCTCCACTTCTCATTTGCTGCTTTTATTTCATCCAAAACATATTGACGGTATTCTGGCTGCGGATAAAATTCTGCCAAGATATCACGGTTTTTGATTTCTGCCAAACTCCAGCCTAGCACTTGTTCCCAGTGGCGGTTCACCCAGTTTATTTGACCATTTTTGTCTAATAATGCGAGCATAATCGGCACGTTGTCGAAGATTGTTTGCAGCAGTTCTTTTTGCTGTTTTAATGATTCTTCGGCTTGTTTGCGATCGCTGATGTCGAGTACGGAACCGATAATTTGCCTCATTTGTCCGTCTGGCGTTCTTTTGAAAATTTTAGAGCGATCGTGCACCCAGCGCCATTCCCCATTTTTGTGTTTGATTCTGTAGTCTCTGTCATCCGTTTCATAGGGATTGCTGCTGTGTTTTAGTCGCTCCATACCAGTAATTAGCTTTAACATATCATCGGGATGAACTAAGTTGGCTACAGCATCTGTCCCCAAATCTTGCAATTCTTGGGGAGTGTATCCCAGCATAGCTGTGACAGATTCATTTGCATAAATATTTTGGTTTTTTACTGCATCGTAAATGTAGAGAAAATTAGGTATAGTTGTAACAATACTCTCTAAAAGTTGCTGATGTTTTTGCAGTTCCAATTCTGCCTGCTTGCGCTCGCTCAAGTCCAGCACAAAACTGACGCCTAATTGCTTCGTTCCTTCTAAAAATGTGCTGCCCAGCAGCACCGGAACGCGGCTACCATCGGAGCATATAAATTCTTTTTCAAAGGGAACAACCGTATTTCTAGCCTTCAGTTCGGCAACTTTTTCTATATCTAAACCCACGTATTCAGGTGGTGTCATTTCTTGCCAGTTAACTTTTCCGGCAAGCAGCTCGTCCCGCGTATAATTTACCGTGTTTAAAAAAGCCGCATTCGCATCTGTAATGTGGCCGTCAAGATCCCAAAAAATTAAGCCGATAATATTAGAATCTACTATGGCTTTAAATTTGGATTCGCTTTGTCGCAACTGATCTTCGACTTGTTTGAGTTCTGTGATGTCGCGGGAGATGGATAAAACTGTTTCTACTGAATTGTCTTCAGCAAACTCGGGAATGACTCGACAGTGGTAATATTTTATGCCTTCGGAAGTGGGCAAGTCAAATTCTATGGTTTCTTGTTTGCCGCTACCAAAAACTTTCATAAAAGCCTCATCCCACAGGCTGCACAGGTGCGGTGGCATTCCTGATTCTTGGTTGGTTTTGCCAATCAATTTTTCGGCGTGTTTTCCAATTGTTGATTCTACTGCTGGGTTGATGTAAAGGAGGCAGAGTTTGCGATCGAACCGGGCGATAATATCGGTCGCATTTTCGGCGATGGCGCTGAAAGCTTGTTCGCGCCTATGCAGTTCTTCTTGAGCGCGGTGGAAATCGGTTATGTCTCTGGCAAAAGAGAGAATTGAAACTACTCTTCCCGATTCATCGATTAGTGCGGAATTGTACCATTCACAGTAAATTACTGAGCCATCTTTTGTATAGTTGCGGTTGCGGCAAATGTTGCGGGGTTCTCTGCTGTGTAATAGTTGATTTGTGACGGCACACACTTCCTCGAAGTCTTCTTGATGAACTATTGACCATTCGTGCCAGTATTTGCCGATTACTTCTGCTGCACTCCAGCCAAATATTTTTTCTGCCATTGGCGACCACTGCACTACCCGAAATTCTTTGTCCCACTCTACAACGGCCATTGGTGAGTTTTCTAGGTGAAATTCCCGCCGCGAGTTGGCTTTTTTTATTTGAGTTTGAAGTTGCTGCCGGAGTTGCTTCGCCCTGGCGAAGCGATCGCTAATTTCCTGTGTGTTTGCTGAGCCAGTGTTGGCAATGTGAGCAATGGTTTCTGCTGTTTGTTTTTCGAGTTCGTTCCAAGCGAGTTCGAGGGCTAATTCCGCCTGCTCTAGCTCAGTGATGCTGTTCTGAAACAGTCTGGCACTTTTAACTGGAATTTCACGCATAGTTTTGACACTTAGGCAAGTGTTACTTTGAGAATTCAAAATTAAAGCTTAAAAATTCAAAATATGTAATTTCCTGTTAAATTATACATTTTAAATTTTTAGTCGGTGCGTGGAGCCGATCGTTGGAGACGAGCGGCGTTATTCAAGACCAATAGGCTTGGGTTAATCCCGATCGCCTTGGCGCCCCCCTGGTTGTTGGGGGGACAAAAACTTACTCTTGCGTCGCCCAACAACCAGGGGGATGCTGCAAGGGATCTCGCCGGGAATAAAGCGTTTTAACCCAAGCGTATTGTATTAAATACTGCCAGTAAAAGGATTTGGGGTGTAGATCGATCGGCAATTGTAGTCGATCGATCTAAAACTCTCCTGGGTAAGGGAATGGTGCGGGCAGGAGCAGGCGCTAAGTATATTTTTGCACAGAGTTGTTGTTTGGGGGGCGATCCAAAGGAGATCGACGTGGCTGCAGCCTTGGGTCGATCGCCAATCTGTAGCAGGGCGTTGCGTATGCAGAGCCCCATTTGTCTCAACTAAACACGCTTTCCCCAAGTCCGACAGGGGTTTAAACCTGCCGAACTCAGGGTTTGAGGCGCTTGCTGACACCAATGAAACCGCCGCTACCTACAAATAATCTCCAATCAGTTTGGTCAATAAAAAGCTAAAATAAAATCTAAAGTTATTCAGTCTTTTAAATTGCTTATGACTGCTTCTGCACCCTCTTCGATAAAAAACCGAACTCAGTACGAAGCCATTATCGGCCTCGAAACTCATTGTCAATTAAGTACGAATACTAAAATTTTCTCCAGTTCTTCTACAGAATTTGGCAATGCCCCAAATACTAACATAGACCCAATTTGTATGGGAATGCCGGGAGTTTTGCCCGTATTAAATCAAAAAGTGCTGGAGTATGCGGTGAAAGCAGGGCTGGCTCTCAACTGCGAAATCGCACCTTACAGTAAGTTTGACCGCAAGCAATATTTCTATCCCGATTTGCCGAAAAATTATCAAATTTCTCAGTTCGATTTGCCGATCGCTACTAACGGTTGGCTAGAAATTGAACTGGTGGATGAGACGGGAAATTCTACTCGAAAAAAAATCGGTATCACTCGCTTGCACATGGAGGAAGATGCCGGAAAATTGGTTCACGGCGGCAGCGATCGGCTCAGCGGTTCAACTTATTCAATGGTGGATTACAACCGCGCCGGTGTGCCTCTAATCGAAATTGTTTCGGAACCGGATTTGCGATCGGGCGCGGAAGCTGCCGAATACGGTCAAGAATTGCGCCGGATCGTGCGCTACATCGGTGTTGGCGACGGGAATATGCAGGAAGGTTCGCTCCGGTGCGACGTGAATATTTCGGTGCGCCCCGTTGGCCAAAAAGAGTTCGGCACGAAGGTGGAAATTAAAAATATGAACTCTTTTAATGCGATCGAACGGGCGATCGATTATGAGATCGAGCGGCAAATTCAAGCTGTGGAAAATGGCGAAACCATCATCCAAGAAACCAGGCTGTGGGATGAAAACAAGCAGTGTACTTTCAGTATGCGGGTTAAGGAAGGTGCGAGCGATTATCGGTATTTCCCGGAACCGGATTTGCCTCCGATCAAAGTTTCGACTGAGCAATTGCAGGATTGGCAAGCTCAACTGCCAGAATTGCCGGCAATGAAGCGCCATCGCTACGAAACTGAGCTTGGTCTTTCTCCCTACGACGCGCGGGTGCTGACTGACGACAAAGCGGTGGCGGAGTATTTTGAAAAATCGATCGCCGCTGGTGCTGTGGCTAAACAAGCTGCCAATTGGGTGATGGGCGATATTACTGCTTATCTGAAAAATGAAAAACTGGCGATCGCAGAAATTCCTTTCCAACCGCAGGATTTAGCCGAACTGCTGGGGCTAATTGAGGCCGGTACGATCAGTGGCAAAATCGCTAAGGATATTTTGC
Source organism: Microcoleus sp. SVA1B4 (assembly GCF_036700545.1). Taxonomy (NCBI): domain Bacteria; kingdom Bacillati; phylum Cyanobacteriota; class Cyanophyceae; order Oscillatoriales; family Microcoleaceae; genus Microcoleus; species Microcoleus sp. SVA1B4. The sequence goes on along the minus strand of NZ_JAUBPB010000079.1, from coordinate 19,976 downwards.
CGGAGTTGCTGGCAAACGGTGGTTCGCCTCAGAAGTTTGTTGAAAGCAAGGGTTTGATTCAAATTTCGGATACTGGGGCGATCGAGCAAGCGATCGATGCGGTGTTAGCCGCCAATCCCAAGGAGCTCGAACAGTACCGAGCCGGTAAAACTAAGCTGCTGGGCTTTTTTGTCGGCAAGGTGATGAAGGAAACGGGCGGCCGGGCCGATCCCAAACTGACCAATGAGCTGCTGGCGGCGAAGCTTAACGCCCCAGGTTAAGCAGTTGTTAAGGGGGTCGTGTAGCGGATACAGCGGCGGGCGATCGGTTTTTCCTGAGCTCGCCCTTCTGGCGGGATCGTAACTTTATAATTAATCTACATTTCTTTACAACATCTTCACGTTTGGGGGGTGACACCCCTCATCCCCATCGTGTTATATTGTGTTATGTAGATGCACCCTGATGGCAGAGGGAGTTACTTAGGTAGCTCTCTCTTTTTTTTGTCTTTTTTTTTGTACGGACGTGAAAATACGGATGGGGGAGAGGGGGATGGGCCATACTGAAATGTTGCACCATTCTCAATCAGCTTTTTATGAACAGGCAAGATGCCTGTTCCACAAAGAGTGAATTTTCTCGTGGAACAGGCATCTTGCCTGTTAAGCGCAAGATGCCTGTTCCACAAAGAGTGAATTTTCTCGTGGAACAGGCATCTTGCCTGTTAAGCGAGAATGGTGCAATATCTCAGTTAATATCAGCTTTAGTTATTAACTAATTTGGACAGTATGAGCGAACAAGCTAGCGAGCTAATCAAGCAGGGGATTTCGCAATATCAGGCGCGTCAATTTGAGGCGGCGCTGGGTTCTTGGCAGGAAGCGCTGGGGCTGTATCGCTCAATGGACGATAAGCGCCGATCGGGTGCGGCGCTGGGTAATATGGGTGTAGCTTACGAAGCGCTCTTGAATTATGCTCAGGCGATCGACTGCTACCAGCAACATTTGGTGTTAGCGCGGGAAATTGGCGATCGCCGGGGCGAGGCGAATGCTTTGGGCAATCTCGGCAATGCTTGCTGTGCTCTGGAGGATTTTTCTGGTGCTATTGATTACCAGAAACAGCGTTTGGCGATCGCGCGGGATACTGGCGACGGGCGCTCTGAATTGGAAACTTTGGGCAATTTGGCGCTAGCTTACGATGCTAAGGGAGATTTGCCTGGTGCGATCGAATGCTATCACCAGCAGTTGTCGATCGCGCGCACCAGCAAGGACGATCGCATTGAGCGCAATGCTCTCAAGTATTTGAAGATCGGCTACAAGTATTTAGCAGATTATGACAAGGCTAACCAGTACCGACAGGAGCAATTGGCGATCGTCCGCGAACTGTTTTTAACTGATAAAAATAAGAGTTTTGTACAACTTGCAGAAACAGTGGGTTTGAATCCGATTGAGGATTTTGCTGGGGCTAATTTAAGCGGTTTTGACTTGCACTACGCTGATTTTAACGGTGCAGATTTGCGCGAAACTAACCTCCAGGGGGCAGATTTGACTTTGGCCGATCTCAGCGGTGCTTTGCTGAGCGCTGCTATTTTAATTGATGCTAATTTGTGCAATGCTAATTTGCGGGATGCTGAACTCAGCAGCGCCAATTTGAGCGGTGCTGATTTGCGGACAAAGCTGCCGCGGGCGAATTTGAGCGGTGCAAATTTAAGCGGCGCCAATTTGAGCAGTGCTTATTTACCGAATGCGATTTTAGTAAATGCAAATTTGACAAATACTGATTTGAAGAATGCTGATTTAAGTGGTGTTAATTTGAGTGGTGCGAATTTAAACGGTGCTGATTTGAGCCGCGCTGATTTGAAAAATACGGTGGTTAAAAATGCGAGCTTTTCGGGTTGTGTGGGAATTTCGGAAGCCCTGAAGGTTGAATTGATGGCACGGGGCGGGATTTTTGAGTAGAATTAATTGGAAAGGTTGGTAATTGTAGAGGGTAAGAAAAGCTATGACTGCCGTAACTGTAAAACGATTCTCGATCGCCGAATATCACCGTTTGGGAGAACTGGGATTTTTCGCCCCCGATGACCGAGTTGAGTTGATTCGCGGAGAAATTATCATTATGGCTGCAAAAGGTACGTTTCACTCTGTTTGTAATTCGCTATTGCTTAAAAAATTGTACCCACTGCTGGAAGAACGAGCGATCGTGCGCGGTCAAGAGCCGATTATTTTGTCGGCTGATAGCGAACCAGAGCCTGATGTTGTTATTGCTCGCAATCGTTCTGATAATTATTTATCTTCTCACCCGGAGCCTGCTGATATTTTGCTGGTAATTGAGGTTTCCGATTCTACTTTGAAATACGACAGGAGAACCAAGTTATCTCTCTATGCTGAATCGGGAATTTCTGATTATTGGATATTTAATTTGGTAGATATTCAACTGGAAATGCACAGCGAACCTTATCAAAAACAAAGAGGTGGTTTCGATTATCGAGTCAAACGAGTGGTTTTGCCGAATGAGGTTGTGGTAATTCCAGGTTTCCCAGATTTGTCTCTCGATTTATCTGCGGTATTTCCCGCGCAGAGTGGTGACTAAATATTCTGGCTCGATAGCACATATTTTAACTCAGTAATTAAAGAGCGATCGAGCTTTTTTAGATGATATAATCTAAAAGTGCAAATGAATGATATTATGTCCGGTCGATTACCCCTAATACGGTAGGGGCGGGTTCACGAAAAATATCTGCCAATAATTGACAATCTCAAAAACCCGCCCTTTTAATCGCTATCATCCAAAACAATTTGGTTTCTGACCCCCGATTTATTCGCGGGAGAAATCTAAAATCTAAAATCTAAAATCTAAAATCAGATGACTGCTCAAACTCTCTCCCCGCCGGAACAAATTGTCGAGCTATCGGGTATCAGTTGGCAAACCTACGAAACTTTGCTTGCCGAAATTGGCGATCGGCAAATTCGACTGAGATATAATCGCGGCAATTTGAAAATTATGGTACCTTCTCCAGAACACGAACGCTTCAAAACAATAATGGGTCGATTTGTTGAAACCTTAGCTGAAGAATTAGATGTGAAAATTGAACCTCTGGGTTCCACAACTTTCAAGCGTCCTGAACTTAGCGGTACAGAACCAGATGAATGTTTTTACATCCAAAATATTAGTGCAGTTAAAGGCAAAAAAAGAATCGATCTGACTCAAGATCCGCCGCCGGATTTAGTGGTGGAAATTGATATTACCAGCCGTTCGGAAAATAGTTTGCAGGTTTATGCGGATCTGGGAGTGCCGGAAGTTTGGATTTATAATGGATCTCGACTCAGAATCAACAGATTAGAAAATGGAGAATACGTTGAGGGCGAACTCAGTTTAGCATTTCCCAGCGTGGCTGTTTTAGAGATTGTCAGATTTTTGGAACAAGCAGAAACAATGGACTATTTGGAATTAGTAAAAGCATTTCGGAATTGGGTAAAAAGCCAAATTCAGCAAAACCAATGACTTGAAGATAAAATTAAAGAAAATTTACAATTTTAACAAAAAAAAAGCTGTGTTGTGATAAAATAGAGATGATAAACTAATTTAAATATCAATTACCGGCTGGTAGTGCCAGCAATTCTACCCGATATGCGATCGCTAGAGTCTCACAACAAATACCCAGATTGCTTGTGGATGCAATTAGAAGCAATTCCAGTTCCATCGGTTGCACCCCAAACCCAGCAGCTCGACATTCACTTGAGCCTGAATTTTAACGAGCATTGGGAACCCCTGCTAGGTGGTCGCGTCAAATTTGGTCTGCAAGGCGGGATGCTCAAACTCTATCTAGAAAACTGCGAAATACCCGTAGCCTCACGTCAGTTAGTCGGTTCTTTCAAGCTTTTGCCAATTGAAGAAACCCTGGCAATTCAAAGCAGTGCAGAAATTTTAGTAACTGAAAGTCAGCGGGGAGTTCAGGGCGGCGAGAATTTGGAAAAAATTAAGGAAACAGAGAGCATATTTTGTCACGTTTCCACAATCAGCGATGATACAACGCCAGCTTGGATTTTTGCAGTAGAACAGGGCAAATCAGTATTAAAAGGTTTGCTAAAAAGTGCTAAGCTGGGAGAATTATCTGCCAAAGAATTTCGGATGGCAGCGGCTTTTGAAGTTGCTAAAGAAGATATTAATCTCACAGATGCGGAGGGTTTGTGGCCGCACGAAATCACGCCAAATCAACATTCGGTTTTAGAAAGAACCCTGACTATATACCTGCAAACACATAAACTCCAACCTGCTCTCAGTTGGGCGCTATTCTCCTACAATTTACCTCCGGTTGAACCGCGCGAAGTGGAAATTGTCCCGGAAGCTGAAGCGGAATTGCAGGAAATGGTCGATCGCATTATTTCCGCTGAAACCGACAACTTTGTAGAGTTGGCAAAAATCGCCAATCTCAATCCAGCACTAGATTTCGCGGGTAGCAGCTTGCGCGGAACTACTTTAAGTGCAGTGGATTTTAGCAGCGCAAATCTCGATCGGGCAAATTTCCGGGGTGCAACCTTAAACGATGCCGATTTCAGCGACGCCAACCTGCAAAATGCCAAATTCGGCGGTGCAGATTTGAGTGGGGCTTTCTTAGGAAATGCTGATTTAAGCGGTGCAGATTTGCACAAAGCAAGTCTAGCTTTAGCTAACCTCAGCGGTGCTAATTTGAGCGGCGCAAATCTGCTGGAAGTGAACTTAACAAATACTAATTTCAGTGGTGCGAATGTCGAGTCAGCCAGATTCGGGAACAATTCAGGAATCGATGAGGAGATACAGGTGAATCTACAGCAGCGAGGCGCGATTTTTGAGGAGGTTTAGTCGGTAAGTGCGAAAGCCTTTTTATTCATCCGCCTCCATTGTGGCACGGGCGTTACGCCTGTGCGATGGAATTTCACCTTTAAACTATCGATTGAAGCAGCAACTCTATGAATTTAGAGGTAAACTCTTAAAAATCCTGCATCTGCCACACCAGGGAGTTTCAATCATGCCATCCCAAAATCTCTGCCACTTTTCCCGGCAGGGTGGTGACTTCAAATGGTTTGCGAATTACCCCAGCAACGTCCATTTTGGCAAATTCAGCCATATCGCTTGACATAACTCTTGCTGTCAGCAGAATCACTGGAATCGATCGAGTAATCGGATCGGATTGGAGGATCTCGTACACAGCAAACCCATCCATTCCAGGCATTGATATATCCAGCAAAATAGCATTAGGTCGTTCTGTTTGTAGGATTTGTAAACATTCTTGTCCTGATTCGGCCACCAGCGTGTTCCATCCCGCGAGGTCTTCCAGGCACAACTGTATCAGTTCGCGGAGGTGTTCTTGGTCGTCAACGATGAGAATTTGCTTCCCTTTCATCTTGTTTTCGGGCAGGAGACTGCCATCATAATTAGCTAATTGCAAAGTGTTCATTTTATTTGGGTTGATTAAAAATCAATCTTTCGGTTGTCAATTGGGTGTCAAATACCCATCTTTAAGCAATCGCTCAAAGATGTGTATTTGAGAGTTGAATCCGAACTTCGGATTGCTCAACTCTCAACTCTTTAGCAATCTGAAGTATTAAACCATCCTGGTCTATTTCAGTCGCATAGATTTCAGGATGTACGCGGTGGGGCAACGGAATGAGACTTTGAAATCCACTAGGAAGGAAATAACCTTCTACTACAGCCGATTCGGTAGGTTGACCTTGGATTAAAACAGTTTCTGGAGTGATTTGGAGATTCAATTTGACAAGATGAATGTCAGAGATGTGAACTTTAACGATAAGTGTCGCATCCTTTTCTTGAACTTTAATGCCTGCGATCGGTGTTTCCTCTGTATGAGCAATCCCAAGTGTGGATTGCTGACAACCAGTGGGCAAACCGGAAAATGAATCTGCGAGATCCTGATTTATATCATTCAAAACCTGAAAAGCATTCATCGAGTCTCCTCCTAATGCAAAGAACTGTTAGCTGAATAACAGGAGACTAAATAGCAACGGTAAGGAATTGGTAAAGATTCCGTTCTTGTTACAAAAATTTACAAAACTGGTAAAATTTATTCATTCCATCCCAAAATCTCTGCTACTTCTTCCGTCAAAGTGATGGGTTGGATGGGTTTGGCAATTACCCCAGCTACCGCCATTTGGGCAAATTTAGCCCGATCGCTGGGCAAAACTTTCGCTGTCAGCAGAATCACTGGAATCGATCGGGTAATCGGATCGGATTGGAGAATCTCGTACACAGCAAACCCATCCATTCCCGGCATAGATACATCCAGCAAAATAGCATTGGGTTGTTCTGTTTGCAGTATTTGTAAACATTCCTCTCCCGATCGTGCCCCCACTGTTTTCCATCCGCCTAAATCTTCTAAGCAGGCTTGCACAAGTTCCCGAAGGTGTTCTTCATCGTCAACAACTAGAATTTGTCTGTGTGTCATCGGATTTGGGATTGCAGATTTTGGATTTGGGATGGATGCTACAGATGAATCTAAGCGTTATTCAACTGTGGCTAAGGGTAGGGTGAAGCAAAATGTGCTGCCTTCACCTAAGATACTTTCGGCCCAGATTTTGCCACCATGCCGCTCCACTATACTGCGACAGATTGCTAAACCTAAACCGGTGCCTCCTTTTTCACGGGAGTCAGAGGCATCGACTTGCTGAAATCGCCCAAAAATGAGTTCTAGTTTATCTGCCGGAATGCCTCGCCCGCGATCGCTAACTTGGAACAGCACAAAGTCTGTCTGGTTTTCGGCACTCAGATGAATTGTGGAATCGGCAGGTGAGAATTTAATCGCATTACTGAGCAAATTTGTTAAGGTTTGGACGATCGCATCTCCTGTTGCCCAGACTTCTGCATCCGTGGGGGTAACGATTAATGATATCTGCTGTTGAGTAGCGATCGCCTGAGTGCTATCTACCGCTTGCTGCATCAAATCGGCAGCTTTGCAAACGGTTTTTTCCACAATTGCCCGCCCGGAGTCTAGGCGCTCCAAATCTAAAATATCATTAACCAGGTTCACTAAACGATTGGTATCGAGGAGGGCGATTTCAATCATGCGTCTAGATTTTTCCGGCTTTTTATCATAAACCCCACTTTTTATTAGTCCCAAGGACATTTGAATTCCTGTCAAAGGAGTGCGAAGTTCATGGCTGACAATGCCAATGAACTCATTTTTAATGTGTTCGAGCTTTTGTCGTTCGGTAATATCTTCCCCAATGCTGATAGTTCCAATGATGTTTCCCTCTGAATCTTGCAGCATGGTATTGTTCCAAGCAATGAACCGTTCTTCACCAGATTTGGTCAAGATAAAATTTTGATAATAAGGATGAAATTTATGGGCTAAAACTTCCGAAAAAACAATTTTAACTGATTCTTGAAGAGAACCGGGTAAGAAGTTTTCAAACCAATTTTTTCCGATAACTTCTAGGTTAGTATATCCCGTAATTTTTAAGAAGAAAGGATTGACATAATTGACATTTGCCTCTATATCAAGTCCGACAACAATCAACTGCACGTTATCCAAGAGCGATCGCCAGCGTCGTTCGGCTTCTCGGATCGTGGCTTCGGCTTGCTGACGTTCTTGCAGTTCGACCTGAAGTTGTCGGTAGAGTTTGGATTGCTGGATGGCGATCGACAATTGGCTGGCAATCTGTTCAAGTAATTCTATTTCCCACGATTGCCATTGACGAGGTGCCGTATTTTGGTAAATAGCTAACAAACCCCAGAGATTTTCTCTCAAAAATATCGGAAAAACTGCATAACTTTTTGCTTGCAATTGTTCCACTAGCTCGATATGACATGGTTGAATTTCAGCGCAGTAAATATTATTAACCACAAAACTTTCATTATTTCGGAATCGACCGCCGTGAGTTTCTTGCAGATAGGTATCTGCACAATTTTTTTGAAGATCGCTTCCTATCAGTTGTACCCAATCCTCACCAACTGACTCCACAACAAAATCACCACTCCAATCAGGATTAAAGCGGTAAATGGCAGTGCGATCGGTTTGTAATGTCTGCCTGATTTCAGTAACAGCAGTATTTAGAACCGCATTCAGATCCAAAGATTGGCGAATCCCTTGAGTAATCCTCCAGAGCAAATTTTCCTTTCGGGATTTCTGTAGTAAGGCTGCTTCCGCCTCTTGTCGAACTTCTTCGAGGTGCTTCGCTACTGTGATATCTTGATGAACGGCCACCAGAACATCGCCATACTCGGAATGATTGAATGCAGAGCAAGTGGCACTACACCAAAATGGAGTCCCATCTTTCTTGACATTCTGAACTTCATAACTAAATTCACCCCTTTGTAAAACAGCAGATCGAATGGCTTGATTTACATCTTCAGGGCTGACCGATTCGGTGGCATAGTTGAGAATCGAAACGTGGTGACCGTTGAGTTCGCCAGAGTCATAGCCAAACATCTGCTCAAATTTAGGATTGGCATAGACAATAACTGCATTATCTGTTCTTACTAAACAAATTCCTTCCGCCATGTTGCGGGTAATGACAGCCTGAAGCTCCAGCATTTGTTCGGCTTGTTTAAGTTTAGTCAGATCGCGCAGAATAACGATTATCCCTACAATATTTTCGCCTGTATCACGTAAAGGTGTATAAGTAACGCTCAAAAATTGCCTGACTAAATTGGGAGAAGTAAACCAGTTTTCATACTGAATTGTTTCGCCACTCAAACATCTGTCTAACCGAGGTTTTATCATATTATCGAACACGTCAGCATCCAGGATATTCCTAACATAATTTCCGATAACTTCGCTTTCAGATTTGTTGCACCAAGTCAAATAAGCTTGATTGACTATTTGATAAATATAGTTGCGATCCATCAACACAATCCCATCTGTTGTATTGAAGACGATGCGTTCATATTGGCGGAATGCTTCTTCAGTCCGTTTGCGATCGGTGATATCAAATACGCTAGAACGACTCATCATGAAGTTACCTGCTTCATCATAAATTGCTGTAGCATTTAAGTTGAACCACATGGGTGTTCCGTTTTTCTTCAACATCTGAAACTCTACATTCTCGATCCAGCCTTGTTTTTTAAATAAGGGAAAGTTTTGATGAAAAATATTTTTACTTTCAAGTGTCATTAAATCAACATATTTAGTTTTGTATACAATTTCATCGCTGGTATAGCCTAACCACTTCAGTTCCGTATCATTAATCATAATTATTGTTCCTGCAGCATCTAGGGAATGATAGCCACAGGGAGCATTATTATAGAGGTCTTCAACTTGATTGATATATTGTTGGCAGCTATGGTTGACTTCAGTGAGTTCTGCCGTCCGTTCTATGACTCGTTGTTCGAGTTCAGTATGGAGTTGTTGTAGAGCAATTTCTGCTTGTTGGCGCTCTCTCACTTCCGTTTGTACTTGCTCAAATAAATCAGCTTGCTGAATGGCAATTCCAGCTTGAGTTGCTAGCTGTCCCATGAGTTCAATTTCTGATGCTTGCCATTCGCGAGGTGCTGCACAGTGATGGGCAATCAATAATCCCCAAAGTTCTTCTCCCTTAAGGATAGGAATAACCAGGTTAGCTCTAACTTGAAAATTGGCCAGGAAGTCCGGGTGACAAGTATCAATTCCGGCAGTATAAATATCTGATTTAGATGTGAATAAGCCTTGTTTGAAGGATTCGATATAGCTTTCAACCAAGCAAGGCTCCTGTATCTGAGTGGATAAGATTGGTGTCCATTCTGAACCAACTGACTCTACGACCACTTTTGGGCTCCAGTCGGGAGCAAATTGGAAGATAATTACGCGATCGCATTGCAGAATGTTTCTGAGATCCGTTACCGTAGTGTTGAGAATATCTTCTAGTTTGAGGGATTCGGAGAGAGAAAGTGCTGTTTTAGCCAGGATTTGCTGTGGCTGTTCTTGCCCTTTCCCATAATTTTCATCAGTATGTTCTATCATCGATCTACTTAATTAATTAAATTTTTTAGATTGAGGCAGAAACTGGGTTTTTAGCCCTCGTGCGTAAGTTCTATTTAAGTATTTGAGGACTTACGCAATCACCCCAGGTATGGGGGCAACCACGGGGGGTTTGCCCCTACAAAACACTATATATTCAGGCTATGCGTAAGTCCTATATTTCTCGGTTTAAGTAAAGGACGACTGCGCCTGATTCGGCTGAGTACCCGCGTGACTAATTCAGGCCCTAGTACCGGCTTGGTAATAAAATCATCGGCTCCCGCTGCAAAGGCTTGTTGCAGAGATTCTGGCTCGGTATGGGCTGTCACCACCAAAATCGGTAAATTTTCCCATTGGATATCTTGTCGAACGACTTGACACAATTCTAAGCCGGTGACGATCGGCATTTCTAGATCCAGCACTATTAAATCGGGCTCTGTGCTAATTAACACATCCCAAAATTGCTGTGGTTCTTTGAGGGTTGTCACCTCAATTCCCCAAGGAGTCAGTAACGCTGATAATGTAACCAGGATCACAGGGTCATCATCTACGATTAAGACTTTGGCTTCAGAAGTTTTGGGACTGGGTAAAACACGGGAAATTGCTCGAAAAATTTGCTCGGTGGTTGCAGGTTTGTGGAGAAATTGCTTAGCACCTAAGCGCGATACAGCTAAGCGATCGGGAAGACTATCTCGTCCGGTAAAGACAATTATAGGCAGGTTAGGCGATCGCTCGGTCAGTTCTCGCAGTAGCGTCAATCCATCTTCCTCTGTCTCTGCAAAACTTAAATCTAGTAACATCACATCGGGCATTGACAGAGCAAGATGCGATCGGGCTGCAGTAATATTCGGCGCAATTTTCATCCGAAATCCCCAAGCTTCGGATTCTACTTTCAATCGCTCCGTTAATGCAGCATCATCATCAACTACCAAAACCCGATAGTTAAAAATTGCAATATTAGAAACTGGTACAGCCGTTGATCTAATAGGTGTTTTGGCTAATTCCTGCTGTAATCCTGTCACCAATTCCGAGAAGCGAGTAATTTCCTCAGCAGTCAAAGAGCGATCGTTTATGAGCAAATTTTCTGCATAGCGTGCAAATTTCGAGCCTTCGGGATAACCAAAAGACCCCAGAGAGCCGACCAATTTATGAGCTTCATGTTTTGCCACTTGCTGTAATTCAGTTTCTAACTTTCCTGCTAATAAATCAGTTTTTGCCTGCTCCAATACAGAAATTTGTTGGTTGAAGCTTCCCCGAAACCGCTCTAAAACTTTGTCGCTCTCAGACTTATCTACCCCACGAGATTGATGTTTGTGAGTGCGATCGCTCCCAGGATTATTTGAACAAGACGACGCAGATTGGGGGTAAGGTTTCAGTCGATAGCCCATGCCATAAACTGTTTCGATGATTTCTTCAGTTAAGCCACCTGCCTTCAGTTTCTTTCTGAGATCCTTAATATGAGTGATAATGGCGCGATCTGTGGGTGCGTCATCAAATCCCCACAGACGATCCAAAATAGCATTGCGACTAAAGATGCGATCGGGATTCCGCAGTAATAATTCCAGCAGATTATATTCTGTCGGTGTCAGTGAAATTATTTCTTCGCAAAATGTCACTCTACCAGACTCTAAATCTAAACAAAGTTCTCCCCAAGTCAATGTATTAGCCGCTGAATTCGGAGTATAACCTCCTGGGGAAAGTGCTTTACTGCGTCGCAACAAAGTTCGGATTCTTGCCAGTAATACTTCCGTAGCAAAAGGCTTGCTGATGTAATCATCGGCTCCCGCATCGAAAAGAGCCACCACCTCCGCATCTGAATCCTTTGCCGTCATTAACAGGATCGGTTTGCAGTAGCCTTGCGATCGCAATTGCCGACATAGACTAATTCCATCGAGTTTGGGAACCTGCACGTCTAACACAATTAGATCGTACTCAATTGCTGCTGCCAACTCTAGGCCAACTTGTCCGTCATTTGCCCGATCAAAGCCGTAATGATTTGCTTCCAACACATTTGCCAGTGTTGCACTCAGCCCTCCATCGTCCTCTACGAGCAGAATTTTTATCGGAGACTTCTTCATTTTGGCTGTGCGGTTAAATTGCCATGCGATCGACGCGCTTTAATGTCAGGCCGAAGCGTGGCTTTTCACTAAATAACTGCTACTTATTACTACTCCTTTTATCTTACCATTTTTGCAGTCCCATCGCCTCAAAATTGCTGTCACTTCTGCAGTTTATACCAATTTAATGTGAAGTTGCACATATCTCGATCCCCCTCGCATACCCCCTACTCCCCCTGATTGTTGGGGAGTAGGGGTTGACTTTGAGAAGAATCTTGTCCCACCCTATGTAGGGGCGGGCACGGGGAGTAGGGGTCGCACCGCCCCTACAAAGGGGGGATCGAGATATGTGCAGCCTCATACAAAATTGGTATTAGATAAAACCGATCGCCCCTTCCTTCATCTGCGTCCATCCGCGTTTATCCGCCTGCATCTGCAGTTCAAAAAAAGCGTGAAGCGAAGCTATCCCGAAGGGAATCGCCCCAAAAAGAGCGATCGCCCTCCCAAACAAATTATCCTTCATCCTCCGACTTTACAGCAGCAGGAGGACGCCCAGAAATCACAATAAACCCAACAGACTCAAGAGTTATATGCGGGCGGCGAATACCAGCTAAAACCGCTTGACTCAACAAACTTTCGGTATTGATTTCATCAGCCAAAACCGATTCTAAAAGTTGTTCGGATTTAGAAAGTCGATTCAATCGCAATTGCAATTGATTCACCCGGTTTTCGAGTTGGATAGCAGCAGTGACAGCAGATCGATCGCACATTTCCACAAAAGCCGATCGCCCTCGCAGCAACTCCTCAGATACCACCCGTCCCTTTTGACAAAAATCATCCCATTCTAGCGGATCGACAAAACTGTCAATCAGCGACGTGCGATTTTTCGACAAATTGTAATCCCGATTCGGCCCGCCTTTCCCCTTATAAGCCCGCTGCAAAATCGCCAGAAGTTCCGCATCTTCCACCAGAGACATTTCTTCACTGCGAGCATCTACAAACACAGTTTCAAAAATTGGGAGAAACAGAGCATCAGCGCGGCGCTGCAAAGCTTTCAAGTTGTAATTTTCGATGTTTTGTGCTTGCAAAACTTGCTCAGCCGGCTGCACATCAGTCTGGATTGAATAATTAAACTGAAAGCCGAACCACTCCTTCCCCGGCTCCGCATCCCAACTTTCATCATGCCGCCACATGGCAAAAGCTTGACCGCGATCGTCCCAGCGAATATAAGAGCTAATTGCATCGATCAATCCCTCACCAATGCGGTAAAGAGCCACATCCGCATTCTGATAAGCAATACGGCGATTGTAACTGCCATATTGCTGGCAATAAGGAACCAATCTGGTCATCAAATCCTTCGAGGGAATTAACGTTTTTTGAGTAGGTTTATAGCGCATCAACCCCGATACACTCGGATGTTCAATTTGTTTGAAGTGAAGAGCTTGACACAACCAACCTTCAGTAGCCCGCTGCATTTCTTTATGCTTAGCATCGCAGTTGTCGAGAGATTCAAAATACTGAGATGCACTGTCATCAAGAGTATCAATTTCATCAAGAACGTACTGTTCGTCAATTTTGATTTTCTCTTGTTCGATTTCAGTTTTAATCGCTTCAATTTCGCTTGATAAGCCCTTGCCTCCCTCAGCAAACAACTTTTCTTCAAGTTTGAGAAGTTTTTCCTCAGCATAAAACTGAAGGCTGGCAATAGATTTGTTGAAGATATCAAACCCATCTTTTAAAACTTGAAACCAAGCTTCGTGGGGACTCTCCGGCAAATCCGGGCCTGCAAACAAACAAAATTGCACTCCCATTTTGCTGCCAATGCGATCGACTCTGCCAAGTCTTTGTTCTAACTGGTTGGGAAACCACGGCAAATCGAAGTGAACTAACCAATCTGTCAATTGCAGATTTACCCCTGCTTCTGCCGATCGATCGCACACTAAGATAAAACAATGGGGTTCAGTCTTAAACCGCTTGAGACTAGCCTCAACATCATCAGCCGATTTGCTGGTGTCATGGCTGGCGATCGCATTTTTACCAAAGATTTTAGCTAAATTTTCCGCAATCTCTTTACAAGTTGCAGTAAAACTGGTAAAAATCACAATTTTCGGGAAACGTTCGCCCGGAATCGGCCGTTTAATTTGCTGTTGAATTCTCGACAGTAAATCGCGAGGTTTGCTGTGATACTCGCGCGGAACCTTCAAAGCAACTGCCAGAAATCGGAGAATCGCGATTCGTAACAAACTCAGTCTATCGAGTCCTTCCTGGGGCTTTTCCAGGGTATTGAGCAAGGTTTCCAGCATTTCCCTTTCTTCGGGAAATAGCTCCGTTTTGGTCAAAATTGCCGTGTCATTTTGTCCAAATTCGCGATCGAGTTCTGGAGTCGATTTTTTCTGCAAGCGAGCTTTGACAACCCGTTCTAAAACATTCAGCCAAGTACCGGAAGCGCGGAAAAACAGCAGAAAAATTCTCTGATATTCGCTCGACTTGGGAGCGACTGTGCGCCATTTATCGAGTATGGTTTGAATTTCCGACCACTGTTCATCATTCAGATCATACTCAGTTTTGGGGACAGAATCTCGATCGAAAATCACATCTTCAACCGCATCCCGGCGGTTGCGAAGGATGCGACGATGCAGGCGGTAGGTATCTCTAACGTGAGTACGAATAGCTTGGACAAGGCGAGCCTGTTCTGCGGTTTCTTTAGTTTTCAAACAACTTTCTAACTCAGTTGCTAATCCGATTAAATAATCATCTTTGGCAAAAATAGTGCGAAGTTGAGCGAGTTTTGTTTGCAAAACAGCAGGCTTGGCCTTTTCTCGGAAATCCAGCAAGGCGCGGCCGATTTCTTGACGGTTTTGCACCTGTTCCTTAAAGCTTTCCAGGTCATCAAGACGGTAAGTTGTCGGATCTAGCAAGTGCAGCATCGTTAGAAAATCTTGCTCATGGCCGATAACTGGCGTTGCAGATAATAACAATACATTTTTGCTTTTCTGAGCTAGTTTCTGACAAAGTTCAAAGGACTGCTGCTGAGTACGATCGCTCGAATGTGCCATTGCCGCCACATCATGCGCTTCATCCACAATCAGAAAATCTAGATTAGCATTGCGGCTAATTTGATTGATGTCGCTAACAGCAGCAAGCTGCACTCTGTCAGCAAAATGAGACAAATAGAATTTATTTTCCAACTCCTGCCGCCACTGTTCGAGCAAGTATTTCGGAACGAGTACCACAGCGCGTCCGTTGGGTTCATCTAGCAGAAATTGGCGGAGAATTGTCCCGGCTTCTACTGTTTTTCCGAGTCCTGGTTCATCTGCCAATAAATAGCGCACGATTGGGTCTTCTAGGACGCGCCGGACGACTTCAACTTGGTGCGGATAGAGGTCTATATTAGCAGAAATTAAACCCGTCATGCCGCGGCTGACGGCCCGCTGTTCGATCGCAGATTGAACAAATGCCAATCGGCGATCGTGAAAATACGGCGTTTCTTGGCCTTTGACTGCTAAAATGTCGATCGGATCGGCGATCGGGATATTGCAGCGAACGTAAAGTTCGCTTTCAACAGCTTGCAAACTTTGGCTGTCGGGCAGGTCAATTTCGTACTCTAATTTATCTTCATCCCAGTCATAAACTCGCCCAATTATCCATCTTTCCTGAGTGGTACTCCAGAGGTAGCAGCGGGTTTGGCGCTGAAGTCTAGCTTCTTGCAGTAGACTTAATGGCACGGTTTTGCGGATGCGGTTTTTAACTGAGCAAAAATATTCAACTACCGCCTCGGTACGCGATACCTCGACAACTTTTCCGACTCCCAAATCGTTTCTGGGCGATCGAACTAACGAACCAACATCAATCATAGTTTTAGCCTGACAATACTTACTAGAATACAGTAAATCCTTTCACCTTAAAAAATTTAGCAAGATGCGATTTTCGCCTGCTTCACTTTTTTAGTCAAATGAAAGTCAATCTGCTATTCGGAAAACAATAATTTTAGCATGATAACTAACATTTTGGTATTCAATAAATATGCTAGCAGCGAATAAGAATACCTACTTACGCTCAAGGAAAAATAACGCCTAGATTACCGGATTCCCATTTCGGATATTTCTGCATCACACTGCTATAAATTTCCGACTCTGTAAACCCTGCTAACCAAGCTTGTAGCGGCGGCCAAGGCTGTTCGTTGAACCAAGTTTGATCTGTATGAGCGAATTGACGAACAAAAGGTGCGATCGCCATATCAGCCAATGCTATATTGTTACCAAACAAATATTTAGTCGCACTTAACTGTGAGTTGAGTTTTTCCAGGAATAAAGAACCTTCATAACGATGTACTTGGGCATCAACACCGGGATAACGATCAGGGTACTTATAACGGTCAAGATGATATTTAAATCTCTCATCAAATAGAGCAATTAGTTCCAGCATTTCTGTAACAGAACCTTGCTGTGGCATCAACCATTTTTCAGGATCATGTTGTCTCAATGCCCACAACATGATATCGATACTTTGATCGAGTACGCGCCCGTCAACATCAATCAATATTGGTACTGTACCTTTGGCAGATACCTCCAACATCTCTTGTGGTTTGTCTCGCAAAACAACTTCCCGCAACTCACACACCCGATTGCTTACCATCAAGGCCAAGCGCGCGCGCATAGCATAGGGACAGCGGCGGAAGGAATACAAAATCGGGTATGTTGCTGACATATAGGAGAAGTCATTAGTCATTAGTCATTAGTCATTAGTCATTAGTCATTAGGAAGAAGGAAGAAGGAAGAAGGAAGAAGGAAGCCTTTAGAGTCAGAAACCGGGTTTCTTCCTTGATTTCACGCCGCCAAACCAGATTTTTCCGAGAAAGCTCATTTCTTTGAGATTAGCGCTAATACTTGAGTCAGAAACCGGGTTTCTTCCTTGATTTCACGCCGCCAAACCAGATTTTTCACAGAAACCCGGTTTCTTTGACATTAGCGCTAATACGATTAGTCGCAGGCTTCATCTACTTTTTCCTTCCCATCGTAGCGCGCGCCTATATGTACTTGGTTGCGACGCTTAGCAAGCTCAATCTGACGTTGACGTTCAGATAAGGCTTGTTTTTTGGTTTCAGTTTTTGAGTCATGACAATGAGGACAACTCACACCAAGTACAAATAATTCAGAAGCCTTATCTTCCTGACTAATCGGGTGACGACAACCGCGACAAAGTTCATAGTTACCCGGCTTTAAGTCGTGACCAACAGAAACCCGTTCATCAAACACAAAACATTCACCTTCCCAACGACTTTCTGCTTCCGGCACCGTTTCCAAATATTTTAAAATTCCGCCTTCAAGATGATAGACTTCCTCAAAACCTTGACTACGCAAAAAAGCAGTAGATTTCTCGCAGCGAATACCACCCGTGCAAAACATTGCCACCTTGGGTTTATTGCGTAAAGCAGTTTCCCGCAGCACCCATTCAGGTAACTCGGAAAAGCTTTTTGTTTTTGGATTAATAGCGCCTTCAAAAGTACCCATAGATACCTCGAAATCGTTACGCACATCAACCACGACAACATCGGGATCGTCAAGCAGCTTATTCCACTCATCAGGCTTAACATATTTGCCCGCCATGAGGCGGGGATTAATGTCCGGTACTCCCATCGTGACAATTTCGCGCTTCAAGCGTATTTTCAGGCGGTAAAAAGGTGCTTTTTCCGAGAAAGATTCCTTGTGCACGAGATCCGCAAAACGCGAGTCACTACGCAAGAATGCCAGCACTGCGTGTACGCCCTCGGACGGGCCGGCAATAGTACCATTGATGCCTTCTTGGGCGAGTAAGATAGTGCCTTTGACGTTGTTTTTGTTGCAACAATCGATTAGCGGTGCTTTCAGCTCAGCAAAATCAGGTAGTTCAACGAACTTATATAAAGCAGCGGTTAAGAAAGAAGGCATAGATTGAATTGATAGCACTAATTAATTTTCATACTTCTATGAAAATTCAGTCAAAGCGGACGGTGGGACTCGAACCCACGACGTTCAGCATGGGAAGCTGACATTCTACCACTGAATTACGCCCGCGCTTAGGGTTTTTTAGCTGTTTTTACTTTGTAGCAATTACGCTCAAAAACGACTATAAAACATTATACACCTATTTTCTGATTTGGATCAGGCGATTTTGAGTGTAACAGGACTTAGGCACTCCGACCAAAGAAACCGGGTTTTTTACCAAATCTAGCGGTTTCAACAAAGTATTTTCGTAAAAAACCCGGTTTCTGAGCCCCATGCGTAAGTCCTGTGTCCATTTTGCGTGGGCCCGATCGCCCATCCACCGCACGAAAAAAGTCCTGCACCAAAGGCAGGACTTAATCTAACTTAAATTTCTTAGTCTCTTAGAGACGGACTTCGTTTGACAAGAAGCGGTTTCAACCGCCGATCGATCGAGGGGGCTCAAGACTTTGCCGTTAGACGAAGCGCAAAGAGTTGCTGTCAATAGCCAGGAAAGAAACTGATTGGACGATCGCAATCAATTCATCCGAGCCCGAAGTCTTCTTGAAAATAGCGGTTCCAGCAGGCAATCCTTGGGGAGACTCACCTAACTGATAAGTGCTAGGAGCACCTTGAAGTTGGAGGATATCCTCAGTCGGGTTGAAACCGACAATCAAAGCGTAGTCGCCTGCGCCAGTGCCTGTATCGTTGCCATCGTTGTAATAGAACTTGGTGGCATCTCCCAGCAAGAAAGTATCATTGCCTTCAGCGCCAATCAGGGTATCGATTTCGCCGCGCCCTGGATTAGCAGCAGTGCCGTCAACGCCACTGAGAATGTCGTTGCCTTCTTTGCCGTAGAGGAAATCGTTGCCAGTACCGCCCAGCAAAGCATCATTATCTTTACCGCCGTAGAGGCTGTCGTTTCCATCTTCACCAGCTAAGGTATTGTTGTCGTCATCGCCACTGAGGGCATCGTTACCGTCGCCGCCATACAAGAAGTCGTCACCTTTTCCTCCTAACTGGGTATCGTTACCGTCGCCTCCAATCACGGTGTCATTCCCAAGGTTGCCAAACAGGAGATCGTTGCCGTCGTCGCCAAATAGGAGATCGTCATTTTTGCCTCCGAAGAAGGTGTTGTTTGCGCTATTGCCGATTAAGGTGTCGTTGCCTTGGTTGCCGTAGACGGGACTGTTAGCGTCGATCGCAATTATCACGTCATTGCTGTTGCTGCCGATATTCCCTGACGCTGAGCCTGTCGCTGCGGGGGCGCTTGTGACTGTGAGTGCGATCGGAAGTGCGATCGTCTGAGCCTGCGCGGGAGTGAAAACGGGTGTGGGTGCGGTAGCCGGTGTGGGCGTCGTAACCGGTGTGGGTGTCGGTGTGGGTGGCAGCGGTGGGAGTGCAACCGGTGTTGGCGCGGTGGGTGTGGGCGCAGTAGGTGTCGGCGCCGTGGGTGTGGGCGCGGTGGGTGTCGGCGCGGTGGGTGTGGGCGCGGTGGGTGTTGGCGCGGTGGGTGCTTCTGGTAAATTAGCTGTGAGAATCTCCGTACCAGAGAGGTTGCCAACAGTTTCGATGAAGCCAACACCTTCGACAGTCGCCGATGCACCGAAGAAGTCGGAAATTACAATGTCATCCGTAGCCCTGACTACACCGTCTTTATTGATGTCGATCGCTAAACTCGTGCCTTGGCGGGCCAAGCCTGTATTTCCCGATGACAGCGACAGTGACAGGGTAGGGCTGGTACTGACATTACCGTTAAAATCAACAAAGTCTAGGCGATCGATGCCACCTGTATCCTGAATTTGAATTTGACTCTGCTGATTATCCCGCAGGAGATAGCGATCGCTACCTGCACCGCCTCGCAGCGTATTTCCATTGCCAAATCCAGCACTGAGCGTATCATCGCCAACACCGCCTTCTACAATGCTATTACCGCCACCACTGAGATAGTCATTGCCCGCACCGCCATCCAAGGTGGAAGAGGAACTTCCAAAAAGCGTGTCATCTCCATCGCCACCAGCGAGGCTGCCATTTGCATCCAGAAAGTCATTGCCTAAACCT
>NZ_JAUBPB010000078.1:24301-30887 GCF_036700545.1 Microcoleus sp. SVA1B4 | reverse complement strand
GTCTGGTTAGCTACGGATCGCTAATTAAAAAACTTACAATTTTAATTGTTATTGTGGGCGGGGCGGCCCGCCCGTCCAAAAAGGACGGGCGGGACGCCCATCCCACTTTCAAGAGTAGAAGTTATTTAATTATCATTCCTAAGAGGCCGATCGCACTAAAATGACTGTACAGTCGCACCCGCGCGCCACAGCTTCCGGGATGTTCCCGTGAATCACCTGCTTCAGCAGCCCTTCACGGCTCGCTCCCAGGACGATCGCATCGCACTGATCGTTCTGAGCCAAATCAATTAAAGCATCAGAAACCGATTTAGCGCAAACCGAAGTCGCTATTATCGAACAGCTAACCCTGCGCTTGATAAACTCCGCTGCTTGCTTTAATTCTCCGCGATCGGGTTCTGCAACAGAAGGCTGATGAACCTGACACAATTTAATCTCCGGTACAGCACTCGCAGCCACCAAAGCAGGTAGCAGCCGCAAAGCCGCAGCTTGCTTGTAACTGCCGCGAATAGGCACCAACCAGCGGTGCAAACCCATCAGCGTGTGCAGTCCCAATTCTGGGGCTGGAATGTCTGAATTCGGCGGGGAAAGTTCAGTCTCTGGATTCGCTGATGAATCTGAGGATATCGCCAATGGGGGATTATCTGCGCCGTCAACTTTTTCGGGATTTAACTCCCATTCTATAGACGTATATTTCCGCCCGCTGAAAGTGGCAGAAAACTCATTTTTCTTGCGTGTTGCTAATAGTTTTTCGCTCCACTTCACCAAAATAACCTCGCAGCCTGCTTGCCGAATTACGGTATCCACCACATCACCAAAAATGCGTTCTTTTGTGGATAATTCGCCTTGCCAGCCCATCAAAATCAAATCGATATGTCGCTCCTTAATTGTCTCCAAAATCGCGTTAGGCACGTCGTGAGCTACCCGTATTTGGGTGTGTACTGGCAAGTTCAAATTGCGAACAATTCGCTCGGCTTGTTGTAGCAGGCGGCGGCTTTTGGTTGTCCGCACTGCGCTTTCGGAGGGGGAACTGTTGCGCGGTACTATGATGATTTGCAGGCATTCTAATTCGTAATTACGATCGCGCGCAATCGCCGCCGCCAGCCGCAGCAAAGCGGGTGCTGTTTGGGGGTTGGAAAGCGGCACTAATAAGCGGCCGTTTCCGACTTGCGGAGCCCTGGTTTGATAGACAACATAGGAAGGTTCTGGATGCGGGCCCTGGGTTGTTTCTCCGGTGAGGCGATCGGATTCAACTCGGATAATGTCGCTGCGGGTAATAATTCCCACCAAACGCCGGCCTTCTACGACTGGCAAGCGGCTGATATTGTAGTTGTTGAGCCTGTACAATACCTCGCTTAAAGTATCCCTTGCTTTGACTGCGATCGGCTGTACAGTCATAAATTCTTTAAGCAGCGAGTTGCCGGACAAATTGCGATCGCTGGCATTTGCCAAATCGGTTTGACTGACAATTCCGACTAATTTGCCATCTTCAACTACTGGAAATCCTCGGTGGTGCGATCGCGAAAAAGCCTGCATCACTTCATCGAAAGTCAGCAGACTCGAAAGAGTTTCAACTCGGCGCTGCATCACGTCATCTGCGTGCAAGTCGCTCAAAGTATTGCTGGCAGCTTTTGCCTTTGTCAGTTGAATGCCGTTAAACTCCAAAAGGCGATCGTAAAAAGAGCCACTGTCCACCTTTTCCGCCACCAAATAAGCAACTACAGAACAGATCATCAAAGGCAGCACTAATTTGAAATCCGCCGTAATTTCAAACACAATCACTACCGCAGTAATCGGCGCCCTAGAAACCGCACAAAAAAACGCTCCCATTCCCGCCAAAGCGTAAGTTACCGGCAAACCGACACCCAGGGAATCTGCCTGCACAATTCCCACCATGTGACCGAGTGCAGAACCCATAACTAGGGCTGGGGAAAACAATCCTCCCGGAGCTCCAGAAGCAGCGGAAATAATTGTCAGAAAAAAGTGAGCTATAAAGGCAATTAAACTCGTTATGCCGCTTGCTTCGCCGGTCAGCATAAACTCCCGTAAACCCGTATGATCGCGGAAAGTTGCTGGAAGCAAAGCTATTACTGAACCGCAGATTATGCCAGCTAGAGCCATTCGCGCAGGCAAAGCTAATTTGAGCGATCGCCTGTTAAATTGCAAGCTAGCAATAATCCCTTTGGTGAACAAAGCTCCTAGCCATCCCGCTAAAACTCCTAACAGTATATAAAACGGGATTTCCTGAGCATCAAAACTGGTTTGGTACGCGCGAAGGTTCAAATTTAAACTATCGCCGCCCAAAAGCTGCGAGACAACTGCACCGATAAATGAAGCGATAATTGCAGTCCCTAAAGTCAATCCCGAAACATCGTGCAGCAGTTCTTCAACTACAAACAAAACTCCTGCAATGGGAGTATTGAAACCAGCAGCCAATCCCGCAGCAGCACCGCAAGCAATCAATTGTCGGCGGTAGTCTGGGGAAGTTGGCATCAAGTGACCTATCCAGCCGGCCAAAGATGCTCCTATTTGCACAGTCGGGCCTTGCCTGCCTAAAGTTAAACCGGAACCAACTGCTAAAATAGTCGTCAGAAGTTTGGCGACAGCTACTCGCAAATCTAAGGAAAGATTGACTCCGCCGAGAGCAGCTTTGACGTGAGGAATGCCGCTGCCGGCAGTTTCGGGAGCAAAACGCTCAACCAAGAAACCTGTCAGCAAGCCGCCGCATAAACCGACGCTGGGCAGTAATATCCAAGCTGGGATTAATGTCGAGGTAGCAACTCGCCAACTGCCGAGCCATCCGACTCCTGACTTTAGCAAAACCCCAGCGAGTCCTGAAATTAAACCGATCAGACAAGCTTCAAAAATGGCTAGGCGTTTGGGCCGTAAAAAAAGTTGAGATTTGATGACCCTGGAAGGTTCCCTAAATTGTTTAGGGATAGTTATGTACGGCATAAATAGCGTAGATGACCTGAGAATTGTCTGCTCGATCGCACTTTAGCGAAAAATCCTTCGACTTGGCAAAATATAACTAATTTTTAACCGGATGTTCACGCAAATAAACCCTGATTAATTCTATAGGTTTATAGAACCCATTTGAGATATTGCCAGCGATCGCTCATAGCAGTCGAAGAACTCATAGCAGTCGATTTACCATAACAAGTACGGAAGAACTACTTCCCTGATTTGTTGAGATTCACTTTGCTGAGGATTCTTTCGCCCATTTGACCTCTTCAATTCCAGTTACACAACACCCCTCAAAAGTCAACCCTCAACCGCCCTCATCGCCAAAGATCCGACTTTTCCGACTTATCCGACTGGAAGATCCGACTTTTCCGACTTCTACAAACAGCCACCGGCAGAAATAATAGAGATAGCGAAACTCAACCCGCGATCGCTTCGGTTCTATATGCAGTTGGATATTTGTGAACTGTAACAGGTAATTTTTATTTCCTGGGAATTAGTTGAGCGATCGCCACCAATCTATGACAAAATCTATCTTAGGGGGGATGCGGGAGAAGGCGATCTAATCTACTGTCCGATGCGATCGCCTTCTCCACGCATCCCCGATCGCTTTCAGAAACAGTTAAGAAAATTATCAGGGGAGCCTTGTTATGACTATCAAATTGCCGAACGACTTAAATGACTTAAAAGATCCCCTAGCTAAGGAGCAGTGGTGGCTGTTCAACACCGGGCAAAAAGTCCCGAATAATAGGGAAGTCGAAAATAGTCCCGGTATTGACCTCAATGTACTCCCTCTGTGGCCGTTCTATACTGGCGAAGGCATCAAAGTAGGTGTCGTCGATGATGGTGTCGATCTTCAGCACAAAGACCTGCCACCAGCCACAGGTTTGGACGCGGAAGGTAAGGAGAATAATCATGGCACCGCTGTAGCTGGCATTATTGCAGCAAAAAGAGATAAACTCGGCACTGTCGGCGTTGCTTACGGAGTAGCGAGCATCGGCAGTTTCCAGTCCAGTTTAACTCCTGGTGTTAATACCCCTAGCCTGCAAAGCCAAGTAGATTTCGACGTTTCCAACAATAGCTGGGGTGGCAGCACCCACTTTCAAGTTGCTGACGGCAATTTCAAAATCAACGATGCCCCCGGCAAAGCGATCGAAAACGCAGTCACTAACGGCCGCAACAAGTTGGGTACAGTATTTACCTGGGCCGCAGGAAACGAGCGCTTACACTATAACCCAGACAAAAATTTGCCCAACGCACAAACGCGGGGGAGAAATGCTAACTCAGGCAATTACGAGAACAATCGCTATGTAATTGCCGTAGCAGCGATCGACAATAAGGGAGTTGTCACATCTTACAGCAATCCCGGTGCGCCGCTGCTCGTCTCAGCCTTCGGCAGCGAATACCCCGCCAGTATCGCTACCGTCGATCGTATCGGCGCTGACGGCTACAACCCAGAGAAAACCCCGAATTTTAAAGACACCAACTACACCAACAACTTTAACGGCACATCCTCTGCAGCGCCGATGGTTGCCGGCGTTGCAGCCTTAATCCTGCAAGCCAATCCCAAACTCGGCTACCGCGACGTTCAGGAAATCCTGGCTTACTCCGCCCGCAAAAATCACCCCGATGCCCAGAAAGATGAGTTTGGTAAGGACGCTTGGACATTTAACGGTGCTAAAAACTGGAACGGCGGCGGACTCCACGTCAATCACGACTACGGCTTCGGATTAGTCGATGCCACAGCAGCAGTACGTTTGGCTGAAACTTGGCAGCCGCGATCGGGAACTGGCAAAAATGAAGCAGCAACTGCTGCCAATGAAAAGGTTCAAATTGCCCAATTGACCCTGCCAACACCCCTGGATATTCCCGACAATACCCCCGCAGGCATTAATCAAACTTTCAAGATTAGTCAAGGCATCAACATCGACAAGCTCGAACTAGACTTGAATATCGAGCACGGTCAATTTCAAGACTTAGTAGTCAAGCTCACATCTCCCGACAAAACCGAGAGTATAATTCTCGATCGTGTCCCTTACTACACCGAGGTCGGCGAAAAAAAAGCTGACTACGGTTTCAAAGACAAAACTCTCAACTACACCTTCAGCAGCGCCCGCCACTGGGGAGAAACCGGCCTTGGCGATTGGACTCTGAACATTTCCGATAATAGCGCCACTCCCGACCCCAAAAATACCACTCAAAATAACACTGGCAAACTCAAAGGCGCAACTTTGCGGTTGTACGGCGACGACATCATTACCGACAACACCTACATTTACACCAACGAGTTCGCCAGTTTCACCGATGCAAACGATGCTCGCAAAACTCTCAGCGACACCAACGCTGGCAACGACATCATCAACGTTGCCGCCATCAGTGAGAACGTTATCGTCAACCTAGCGCCCGGTGCACAAAGTACCCTACCCGGCCGCACAGTTACAGGACAAGAACTCTCTCCTCAAACCCTGACCATCGCCCCCGGCAGCATCATCGAAAATGCCTTTGCTGGCGAAGGAAATGACTCAATAGTCGGCAACGAAGCAGCCAACACCCTCTACGGCGGCCGCGGCAACGACACCCTCGTCGCCTCCGGTGCCGGCGACACCCTGATCGGCGGCGGCGGTAGCGATTCCCTAGTGGGAAGCAGCGGAAACACTACTTACATCCTCGATGCCAAGACAGCCAAAGGCAGCAGAATTAAAAATGTTGGTGGTGTCGCCAATAATTTAATCCTCAGCAACGCCACCCTGACAAAAACCCTCGCAGTAGGGCAGAACGGGATTGCCAAAAAAGGCAACGATTTGCTGATCGACCTCAACGCCGACGGCCAGGTAAAATCGCGGGATGATTTGACCATTGAAGACTTTTACTTGTCTGATAGCGGCCGCTTCCTAAACGTCGGCAACCTGCTTGGTAGTGACATTTTCCCGACTCCAACTCCCACGGCAACTCCGACTCCGGCGGCAACTCCGACTCCGACTCCGACTCCCACGGGAACTCCGACTCCGACTCCGACTCCGACTCCCACGGGAACTCCGACTCCGACTCCCACGGGAACTCCGACTCCGACTCCGACTCCCACGGGAACTCCGACTCCCACGGGAACTCCCACGGGAACTCCGACTCCAACTCCCACGGGAACTCCGACTCCGACTCCGACTCCCACGGGAACTCCGACTCCGACTCCAACTCCCACGGGAACTCCGACTCCAACTCCAACTCCCGCGGAAACTCCGACTCCGACTCCCACGGAAACTCCGACTCCGACTCCCACGGAAACTCCGACTCCGACTCCCACGGAAACTCCGACTCCAACTCCCACGGAAACTCCGACTCCGACTCCCACGGAAACTCCGACTCCAAGTTTAATAGCTACTCCTGGCGATGATTTCCTCGAAGGTAGCGCTCAAAACGACACCATCGATGGCCTCGGAGGTAACGATATAATCTGGGGTTATGCAGGAAATGACTCCCTCTCTGGCAGCGACGGAGATGACTACTTAAAGGGTGACGAAGGTAACGACAGCCTTTTTGGCGGCGCCGGAAAGGACATCTTAGAAGATAAATTCGGCAATAATTTGCTCTCCGGCGGCGACGGCGATGACGGAGTTTCCGGCGGCAGCGG
>NZ_JAUBPB010000078.1:0-24201 GCF_036700545.1 Microcoleus sp. SVA1B4 | reverse complement strand
CCGGCGATGACTACTTAAATGGCGACGAAGGTAACGACAGCCTAATCGGCGGCACAGGAAATGACATCTTAGAAGATAAATTCGGCAATAATTTGCTCTCCGGCGGCGACGGCGATGACGGAGTTTCCGGCGGCAGCGGTGCCGACACCCTCACAGGAGATGCCGGCGATGACTACTTAAATGGCGACGAAGGTAACGACAGCCTAATCGGCGGCACAGGAAATGACATCTTAGAAGATGAATTCGGCAATAATTTGCTCTCCGGCGGCGACGGCGATGACGGAGTTTTAGGCGGAAACGGTGCCGACACCATCACAGGAGATGTCGGCGATGACTACTTAAATGGCAACGATGGTAACGACAGCCTTTTTGGCGGCGCGGGAAATGACATCTTAGACGATGAATTGGGCAATAATTTGCTCTCGGGCGACGACGGCGATGACGCAGTTTTGGGAGGCAGCGGTGCCGACACCCTCACAGGAGATGTCGGCGATGACTCTTTATTTGGCAACGAAGGCAATGACTCTATTTCTGGCGGTGTCGGCAGCGATATTGCAGATGGGGGTGACGACAACGATACCCTAGAAGGCGGTGACGACAATGACGAACTAAGCGGCGGCGAAGATAACGACAGTATCAATGGCGGCCTTGGTAATGACGAACTCTATGGAGATGACGGTAACGATACCCTAGAAGGCGGTGGCGGTGCCGATAGTCTCTTTGGCGGCATCGGCGATGACTTCTACGTGTTAAATGCTACTTCCGCAGGGGGCAGCATCATTGCTGATGACAACGGCACTGATAGTCTAACTCTCAATGGTGTCACGCTGGCGATCGGCTTGGCCGCCGATACGGCAGGCGTCACGCGGGGGGGCGAATTCGATACCGACTTGCAAATTGACCTCAACAAGGACGGGATTTTTAACGAGACTGACGACTTGTTGATTTTTGACTTCTTCGCGGTACCAAATCTCGAACAAGGAGATAGTTTTATCGAACAAGTTGGCAATCTCTCAGGGGCCGATATTCTCAAAAGTTTCCCGCTGAAGGCGACTCCTGAAGATGATTTCCTTCCAGGTGGCAGTGGCGATGACAGCATCGACGGATTGGCCGGCAACGATGAGATTGACGGCAATCAAGGCAATGATTCGCTGTTCGGCAACGCTGGCAATGATGTGTTGAACGGCGACGAACTCATTACGATTAGTGAGGCTGGCGGTACGGTAATTCTCGGTACGGGGATTGGCAATGACTATCTCGACGGCGGCGATGGCAATGACACTCTCGACGGCGGCGAAGGTAACGATACTCTGTTAGGCGCTGCCGGTGATGACAGCCTGTGGGGCGGTGAAGGTACTGACATTATCAATGGAGGAGATGGCAAAGATTCTCTGTACGGGGCTG
The DNA here is from genome assembly GCF_036700545.1 of Microcoleus sp. SVA1B4. Classification (NCBI taxonomy): domain Bacteria; kingdom Bacillati; phylum Cyanobacteriota; class Cyanophyceae; order Oscillatoriales; family Microcoleaceae; genus Microcoleus; species Microcoleus sp. SVA1B4. The sequence goes on along the minus strand of NZ_JAUBPB010000078.1, from coordinate 22,797 downwards.
AAGGGAATGACAGTTTGTTGGGCGGTGCCGACAATGACTTTTTGTTCGGAAACGAAGACAATGATACTCTCGACGGCGGCGATGGAGATGATTCTCTAGATGGCGGTTTGGGCAATGACAGCATTGTCGGCGGTGCCGGTATCGATACGGTGTCTTATGCTACTCTGCCGAGTCCCGTCAATATCAATCTCGCAGCGGGAAGTTCCACAGCCGAAGGTACTGATACTCTCACCGGTATCGAAGTTATCATCGGTACAACTTTCGCTGATACCATCACCGGCAGCAGCAGCGATGAAAGCCTCATCGGTAACGGCGGTGCCGACATTCTCACCGGTGGTGGCGGCAACGATACCTTTATCCTCGAACCCACACAATCCGCCGCCAGCAAGATTCAAGCAGGTGCCGGCACTGACAGCCTGGTTGTCACGGGTGTTACCGCAGCTTTATTTCTAAGTCCCGATAAAGTTGGAGTCGATCGCAGCGGTACTAGCTTGCTAGTAGACATCAACAAAGACGGTAAAATCAACGCCGCAGATGACATCGAAATTCTCAATTTCTTCGATTCTCCCAGCAGCAATCGCCCCGGCAGCGGATTTATCGAAACTGTTGCAGGTTTATCGGGAAATACTATTCTCGATCGCTTTGTTCCTCCATCTCTACCCCCACTCCCAACCACACCCACACCCACACCAACTCCCACACCTGACGGCCCCCAAATTTTAACGCCGGCAATTGGGATTCCGAGTCCGAATACTACCGTTGATTCTACTTTCAGTGGCGGGCCGCTTAGCGATTTGTTCTTCGGAACTCCGCAAGGTGACGCATTGGATGGTTTAGCTGGAAACGATACGATTTCCGGTTTAGATGGTGGTGATAATATCCTTGGCAATGACGGCGAAGATTCGCTATTGGGCAATGCTGGCACCGACTTTATCGATGCTGGAAATGGCAATGATATTGTTTACGGCGGTAAAGCTTCCGATACCATTTTAGGTGCCGGCGGTAATGATTCGCTGTACGCAAATAAAGGCTTGGATGTTGTTTTGGGAGGAGACGGTAACGATATAATTTTGGGAGGAAAGGGCGATGATTCTATCGGCGGTGATGCTGGAGATGACAGCATTTTCGGTCAGTTAGATAATGATTTCTTACTCGGCGGCAGCGGTAATGATGTTGTTAGCGGTGACGTTGGGGATGATACTTTAGCAGGTATCGATCCGAGTGCTACTAACCCAGGAGTTGGGGAGTTTGATACTTTGACTGGCGGGGAAGGTAATGACCGTTTCTTGCTGGGAGATAGTGATAAAATCTACTACTCTGGTGATGGTAATGCTGTGATTAGTGACTTTAAGTCTGCTGAGGATGCGATCGTCCTTTCGGGAATTAAGGGCAATTATTCGCTGTCGGTTTCGGGAAATGCGACTAGCATTTTCCTCAAGAAACCCGGTGAATCCGATGATTTAATTGCCACGGTGCAAGGGGTGATGGATTTGAATCTGGATCAACCTTATTTCACTTTCATTTAGAAGCGGCTTTTTTTAACCGCAGATACACGTAGATTAACGCAGATGAATTTTACCATTTTGCGTTGATCTGCGTTGTTTTACCCTTTCCCAATCTATTCAGAGTGCCGTACCAGTCAAAATTTATCACTTCAAACTGACATCTTGCAGCAATATCAATAAGAGGATTTTTCGTGGGGTTGGGCGGGTTTATAGAACCTATTTGCAAGCTTTAAGGCTGTTGGCGAACCCGCCCCTACGGCTAATTGAGAATGGTGCAAGATATCAGTTCAAACCGATTGAATTCAAGGATGATTTCCTCCTATTCTACGGTTGATATTCAGCAAAAATTTCAATCTTTCCGACAATGTTTTGATTAAATTGAGCCAATTCTTCGGCAGGAATCCAATATTCTTGATGAATCGAACTGCCGACAGTTTGGACGGGATATTTTTTTAAGAATTCAGCCAAAACTCGAAACCGGGTTACATAGCCGAAATATCCCGATGCTGCATCTTTTGTATTCCAATCTCGTGCAATTTGTATGGCATAGGCTTTGTGAAGTACGGGATAAAAAGTAGGCTGAAAGGATAAGCGTGGCGGAAATGTCAGAAAATCGCTTTCTTTAATCAGTTCCATTTCTTTTTTGCCGACGGCTCGGAACAGCGTTACTGTCTCTTGATCTGATATATTGATATTTTTAAACCAAGCTTTCCAACCGTCCCAATTGTGAACTATTTTAGCCAATTCAGCGTAACCGGCGGCGCGGGGATGGGAAACGTCATTTTCGGTAAGTTCTTTATGCCAAATTTCCGAGTTTTGCAGCGGGGTGCAAACATCTAAATAAGGCACATTTAACTCGTTGCAAACTTGGGCAAACTGTTCGGATAAGTTGGCAATCCGCCTTGTGCGATCGGCATCGATAACTGGCGGCGGCCCTACCATTAATACTGGAAATATATTTTTGGCTGACGTGAGAATAGAGCGGGCATTTTCAATTGATTGTTCAACTTCTATGCGAATCTTTTCGTTTTCTAGGTAAGTGTCGTTGACGCCAAAGGAAAATACTATTCTGCCGTCAGCGTAGTGAGGTAAGCGGCAAGAAACTTCGTTGAACCAACGAGTTTCTATATTGGCACTGGTTTCTCCCCTTATTCCTAAATTGTAGTAGGTAATATCGTGTCCTTGTCCGCAAGCGGCCGCGCAAATCCGTCCTGTCCAACCGAGACATTTTGGATCGCAAGTACCGTTTACAAAAGAATCGCCGATAAAACAAATACGCATATTATGTATGGGAAGTGGGAATGGGGAATTGGGAATTGGGAATGGGGAATTGGGAATGGGGAATTGGGAATGGGGAATTGGGCATGGGGAATTGGGCATGGGGAATTGGTTATTTTTAATTAGAAAAACTACTAACAAGTAACTACTAACCACTAACTACTAACTACTAACTATTACCGATTACCAATTACCCCTGCCCGATGCCCCATGCCCCATGCCCGATTCCTTTAATTCTTGCCGATGACGGACAATCCCTCTACAATTAGAGACGGTGTTTGGCAAGAACCGTTCCACTCAGAGTCTCCTCCCAATTCTACTAATTGTTTGAGGACGCTGTAAACATTGCCAGCTACCATTGTGTCTTTGATTCTGCCGACTATTTGACCTTTTTTGACTCGGTAGCCGAGATCGACGTTAATTGAAAAATCGCCGGAAATTCCGGCACTGCCGCCAAGCATTTGATCGACTACAATTCCGTCGTCTAATTTAGCGATTAAATCGATTAGCGATCGCGAACCTGGTTTAATCAAAACATTGAATAAACTCGGCGTCGGATAGCTGCCCAAACCTGGGCGAAATCCGTTGCCGGTGGTGCCACTGCCCAAGGCTCGACCGGTGGTACGATCGGTATAAAATAGCTGCAACACTCCGCTGTTGATAAAGACGATCGCCCGAGTGGGAGTACCTTCGTCATCAAAAGGACAGCTATAGGGCCCGATATCCGGCTGCTGCGAGAGGGTGACAAGGGGCGATGTCACTTGTTGGCCTAATCGATCGTTCCAAGGCGAAGCGCCTTCGAGTACCTGTTTGCCGTTCAACGCCGCACAGACAGTGCCCCACAGTAAATCGGCGGCTTTGGCTGTAAACAGCACCGGCACGCGGCCCGTGGGGGGGGCTACATTTTCTTTCGCCCATTCCAAACGCTGCAAAACCCGCTTGGCGCTGGTGTTTAAGTCGAGGGTGCCGCGTTCGGTTTCGCCTTCCCAAATGTTGAGGAAATCTTCGCCCCGCACTAATTCTGCTGACAAGTAACCGCTGAGGGTGGTGTCGGTGTGACTGGAATCCAAGCCTTTGGTGTTCACCAAGCGCGTGCTCTCGATTTCGCAGTCGAGTTCGGCGGTGCAGAGGCTTTCTGGATAAGCTTCGCGGACGATCGCGATCGCCTCTTTGCCCCAGTTTACTAGCTGTTCGGCCGGCACCGACACTCCGCGATCGGGATAAACAACTTTCTCACCGGTGCCGAGTTCGATGGTTTCCGGTTCGTTAAGTTGCGAAAGTGCGATCGCCCTGTCCACCAAAATTTGCAGTTCCACAGGCCCATAGGCCACCGCCAAACCCGGCCGCCCGTCCCGCCACAGCCGCAGGGCAATGCCTTCTGCTTGGGCGGTTTCTAGCTGTTTGAGACGGTTTGCTTCAAAAAAGACCGGCCGCGAGAGCGATTGCGATTCCAATACCTCAGCAGCTTCTGCACCTGCTTTGGTGGCTAGTTCTAGCAGTTGTTCTGCTGATTGGTGATTGGTCATTGTTGTCGGTGGTTGGTAATGGGCGATTCGATTTTCGATTTTCGATTTTCGATTAAAGAATTGGCAATAACTTACTGGATATGGGTTGGGTGCACGGGTCTACATTTAGATTCTTTTGGGAAAACTGGTGTAATTGGCGATAACCAGATTTTACAGTCATTGGTCATCAGTCATCAGTTAATAATCTACCGTCATTAGTCTAGAGTTAACAGCTATATTGACTCATAACTAATGACTAATGACTAATGACTAATGACTAATAACTAATGACTAAATAGTTAGTTCGTGCAGCAGCCAAAATCCTGCGAAAGATTCCGATTCAGGATTCGACTGAATTGCTAAGAAATGTACTTTTTTTGCTTGGTTTTTCGCGGCTTCAAATCCTTTCGCTTCTCTCTCAGTTGCTGCGTCTCTGAGATTAGCTAAAATCCAGCGATCGTTAGCTCCCGTATCTAATACCAGCCTAGCAGGTGGGCCGCTCTCAAATTTCAGGAAAGCCAACTCCAAGCCCGACATCCAACCTGCCAGGGCTGTTGCTCTCGACGAGTAGATAATTAGTCCCGGAATTTGCGTTTCTGGGGCGAGGCGTGTCATCGGCAGTCCGAAAGCTTCGCCAAATCCGATATCCCACTCGGACATTTCATCAAAAGCTGCGATCGGCAAACTCACAAACGCCCATTTTTCGCCGATTAAAGCATCCGGCAGCGCAACTGGCGTTTCAGGTACAAATTGAACGCTCGGGTTCACAACCGGTTGATAGCCCGGTTCGGCGGGATAAACGTCTTGCATCCGTTCTTCCAGCCACAGGCTAAGGGCGAGGGTGCGGCGGCTGCAGGCGGCGGGAATGTCCAAGTCATCGCAGGCTTTAGTAATCATGTTCGCCATTTGGCGGCGGAAAAAGCGGATTTTTTCGGGGCGTTTCGGTGCTGCGGCGATCGCCTCTTTAATAGCACCCGCCAGCCACAGGGAATTCACGGTTGAACTGGAGCAGAATTGCGAGTAGCGAAACAGAGATTCGGCCTTGTCGCCTACATTCAGCGGGCTTTCGCAGATCAACACTTCCCATTTTTTTTTCTCTCGCTCGTCTATGATTGGACGGCTGTAAAAGTCGAGTTCCCAAATAGTAGCCATGCCGCGCTGTTAAAAATTAATCCTTTCTCATGTTACCGGACAGCGGGCAAGTTTCTGATTCTGACCATATAAGGCTGATTTTCACTTTCAAGGGCGATCGCACTTTCCCAAAGATTGTGGCTTTCCCTTGCAGCTTCCCGTGTAATTTTTGGCAGCAGTGCACAACCGGAAGCATTAGCAACTCCTCGGAGAACTGTCGCGGAGCAATCTCAACCCGCGATCGTTTGTTAAACTTGTGCAAGCCAGGGAAAACAAACAGTATTGTAAAACTTCCTTGAGTTTATAAGCAATTATAAACAATAATGGTATTCTATTGTTGTGAGTGTTGAACAAGGAATACGCATAGCCCAAAAAACGCAAGTCTCAAATGCAACTAACACAGAGGCACATCATTAAATCCACGGAACACCGTTTCGCCCAAATAGACGAACTAGCTTTCAAGTCCAAAAACCTCTACAATGCCGCCAATTACGTCATTCGTCAGAGCTTTATTTATGGATGGGGTTATGTCAGTTATAACGAAATGAACCGATTGATGAAGTCTCATGAAGCCTACAAGGCTTTGCCTGCTAAAGTAAGTCAGCAAATCTTGATGGTGCTAGACAAGAATTGGAAATCGTTTTTTGAAGCCGTTAAAGCTTACAAAGCTGACTCTTCAAGATTCACGGGTCGCCCAAAATTGCCAAAGTACAAAGATAAAGTTAAAGGGCGAAACCTTCTAGTATACACGATTCAAGCAATTAGCAGCAAACAGTTGAAGAAAGGAATCATTAAACTTTCCGGCACTGAACTTTCAATTAAAACCCAACTCAATCCCAACCAGATTTGTCAAGTTAGACTGGTTCCGAAATGTGATTCCTATGTAATTGAGGTGATTTATGATGAAACGGAGTCCACCCTTGGCAATGCCAACTCTGTAGCTAGTATTGATTTGGGACTGGATAATTTAGTGGCGTTAACTTCAAATCAACCGGGATTTATCCCTTTGTTGATTAACGGGCGACCATTGAAATCGATCAACCAGTTCTACAAAAAGCGGAAAGCACGATTGCAATCCCACTTAAAAGGGAATCGCAAAACTTCACCCCGGATTCAGCGCTTAACTCGTTGTCGCCATCAAAAAGTTGATAATTACTTGCATCATGCTAGTCGTGTGATTGTTGACCATTTGGTAGCGAAGCAAATTGGGACATTGGTGGTTGGGAAAAATGTACAGTGGAAAACCGAAATTAACTTAGGTAAGCAAACCAATCAAAACTTTGTCAACATTCCTCACTCTCGATTAATTGAGATGTTGGAATACAAAGCTCGGCTGGCGGGAATCAAGGTAATTGTGCAGGAAGAATCCTATAGTTCACGGGCCAATTTTCTGGGTCTAGACCCAATTCCTGTTTACGGAACAACTGATAAAGAGCCTGTGTTTACTGGTAAGCGTATCAAGCGAGGTTTGTACAAAACATCGGTTGGTCGGTTAATTAATTCCGATGTGAATGCAGCGTACAATATCCTCAGAAAAGCAATCCCAAATGCCTTCAGCGATGGGATAGGGAGCTGCGTAGTTCAGCCGAGGCGGGTTAATCCGCTCAAAGTAAAAGTGAAGGGGGAGGGACTTGAAGCCTCCCATGCCTATAAATGACTATACTTTTACCAGCTATAGCTTGATTCCATGAGACAAATCATTCTCGAAAAGATTGTTTCTACCTTACAACCTTTAGATTTTGTTCTCGCTTTGTGGCAAGGAGGTTCCGCAGCCCACGGATACACCGACGAGTGGTCCGACCTGGATATTGCGGTTGTGGTTGAAGATAATTGCGTGCAACAAACCTTTGATATTGTTGAAAAAGCCCTCGCAGAAATTGGCGAAATCGAACTCAAATATCGAGTTCCAGAACCCGCTTGGCACGGTCAATCGCAGTGCTTCTGGCGGCTGAAAGAAACCCCGCCATTCTTGCTAATTGATTTCGCCGTTTTTCGGCGCAGCAGCAAGAACGAATTTTTAGAAATAGAACGGCACGGAAATGTACCGATCGCCTTTGACAAAGCTAATCAAATTGTACCGCATCCTGTCGATAAAAGCAAACATTTATCTACAATGCAGTCGAGATTAAACGACCTTAAAATCAGTTTCGATTTGCTGCAACCTCTGGTAAAAAAAGAGATTTATCGCGGACATTTAGTAGATGCGATCGGCAACTATCACAATTGGACGCTTCTACCCTTAGTCGAACTGTTGGGCATGATTTACCGTCCCCACAGATACGATTTTGAACTAAAATATTTCAGCCGAGACTTTCCGCGCCCAATAGTCGATCGCGTTGCACCGCTTTTCTGCATCGCAAATCTTGAAGATTTGGCAGTAAAACAGCAAATAGCTGAGGCTTTTTTTGCAGAAACTTTACCGCTTGCACAAGCTAATTTTTCCTCTGACAATGCCCTAGCACTACCGCAATAGGCTCAAAGTTTCGTCCCGAAAGCGATTAATATAGTATTATCAACTTATATCTTGCACCACTGTCAATAATCCTTTTTTGAACAGGCAAGATGCCTGTTCCACAGGAAAATCTACTCTTTGTGGAACGGGCATCTTGCCCGTTCTTGAGAAAGATGCAAGATGTGAGATCAACTTTAAAGATTAACATCCCATGACAAAACTCAGCGTCAACATCAACAGAATTGCCCTCCTCAGAAACTCTCGAAACATCGGCATCCCCAGTGTTACCGAAGCCGCAAAAACAGTAATTGCTGCCGGAGCTCATGGCGTTACAGTCCATCCCCGCCCCGACGAAAGGCATATCAAAGCCGCGGATGTTTACGAATTAGCCAAAATGCTAACCGTTGAGTTCAACATCGAAGGAAATCCGTTTCAGCCACCATTTATGGATATAGTTTGCGACGTAAAACCGGCTCAGTGTACCTTGGTGCCGGACGCTCCCGACGTGCTAACATCCGATAGCGGTTGGAATATTCCCGAAAATCGCGATCGGCTCTTACCAATCATTGAAAAATTAAAAGACAACGGCATCAGAGTCAGCTTGTTTATGGATGCAGATGCTGCTCTCATGCCGCTAGCAAAAGAAGTTGGAGCAGACAGAGTAGAACTGTATACGGAACCCTACGCAACTGCTTTTCGCGAAGGTAGAGTAGACTTTGTTTTTCAACAATATGTCTTAGCAGCTAAAGCGGCTCAATCAGCCGGTTTAGGGGTGAATGCCGGACATGATTTAAATTTGCAAAACTTAGCTAAATTTTGCTCTATTTCTGATATACTAGAAGTATCAATTGGTCATGCTTTAATTGCGGAAGCGCTAGAAATGGGGTTATCCAACACAGTACAAGCTTATCTGCAAATCCTGGCAGGTTCGTAGTACAAATTAACCTCGTGTGGTAGGGCGGATTTGGTAGTGATTAACTGGTTTTTGTCAGAAATAATAACTCAATCCGCCCTACAAACACACATCAAAACTTACACAAAAAATGGTTTGACACGCTACAAATATGGTAAAATCGGGTTCGCAGTGCCCTGAATAATTAGGCGATCGTCAAAAAAGAGGAACACTACGGGCTCTCACCCCGTGCGGGTGCTAGCCGTTTTATAGTAGCAAGGCAGAGCCAGAATCCCAGAGACGGCGTTTTTTGGGTGTGGGCATTTCTTGAGCAAGAACCTCGGAAAAAGCTTTAATTTTCCTCGACTAAATTAGTAATATTCTCTGATGATATTATGCGTAGGTAGTATCATTGAAATGTCTCGACAAATTGAGGCTACTACTTAGCTCCCGCACTGCCAATTTGCTACCAGCAGGTTTTGTGCAAGTACGGGATATTTACTTGTATCCTATATGCTGCTGTAGCCTCTGTGCGATCGCCCGATTTAATCCGGTGAAAACAGGCAAACACAAGTAACCATATACAACTCCTTACCCCCCCCGGAAGTGCGACATGAAAAAACTAATTTTACTGACTGGAATGCTACTCATGATGACGGCAAAATCAGTATTTGCCAGCCCAGTAGCCCCCAAAATTGCACCGAGCGAGCTGATGGCTGCCTCGGAAATTACAGAAACCCTTAACAAACCCGTTACTTCTGAATCAGTTTCAAACCTCGAACCAATCAAGCGAATGTCAACCTCGGAAATCCGAGAAACCATCAACCAACCCACCACCTATATTTTTGAAGGCATCAAAGGGCGAGAACTCACTCTCTCGCTGTGGGCAGGACAACTAACAGCCGAACTGTACAGTCCCAATGGTGAAAATATGGGGGTTATTGAAAAAGCAGACAATCAGTGGATTGGCCAGTTGCCAGAGTCAGGTATCTACCGCGTGCGAGTTACCCCGAAAGGTGAAACCACCAGCTTTGTACTTGGACGCGATTTTAACGCTAAGTGGACTTATAGGCCCGATCGCGCAATTCCCATAGCATTCAAGGAAACACAAGCCACAGTCAAACTCAAAATGTCCGGCTACCAAATCCAGCCTATCACCGTTCAAGGCAAACAGGGACAGACAATTAGGGTGACAGCTAGTACCAAAAATCTCGATCTGGCGATCGAATCTCCGTCGGGACAACTCCTGGATCAAGGCGAAGGTCAAACTTTTGCTCAACTACCGGAATCCGGCACTTACCGGGTAATCGTAGTTGCCAAGAGGCCGGTCAAGCCCTCAATCCGAGTATCTGTGCAATAGCAAAGATTGCACAAATACTCTTGAGGGCGATCGAATTTGCGTCGCCCAAAAAAAACAGCTCGCCTCATTGGCGAGCTGTTTTTTTGCGTAAAATCAACCTTGGATCAGCGCTTCAAAACGTTCTTGTTTCCAAATGCAGCTTAAATCCGAGTCAGCTAAAGCTAGCTCTCGGTATAAATTAGGGATAAACTCAACAGCCCGCTGCAAATTGTCAAGGGCCAAATCAGCAAATCCCAGGAGCGCATAACAGCAAGCTTTATTGTAAAAAGCATTAGCAAAATCAGGAGTTATTTCTAAGACTGTTTCGTAGCAAGCAATCGCCTCAGAGTAGCAGCCTCTTCGCGCCAATTCCACACCCCGGTTGTACCAAATTAAATAATCTTCCAAGGGACGCTCAGATGTGGGAGTAAACTTGGAATTTCTCTGATTTAAACCTACTAATTTCTCCAAAGCAACTCTCCGTTCGCCCACAGCTTCGGCTCTGCCCGGTTGTAGAGCGATCGATCGGCTAAAACTAGCTACTGCTTGTTTGTAAAGTCCCATAGAGTTTGCAGCTATACCGCGATTGTACCAAGCCTTCGCATCGTCAGGCTTAAACTCGATCGCCCGGTCAAAACTGTTGAGCGCCTGATAGTAAAGCTTGAGTTCCAACAGGGCATTACCTCGGTTGTACCATGCCCAAGCAGCCTCCGGATACAAATTTAAAGAGCGATCGAAACTCAGAACCGCCTTCTCGTACAGCCCCATCTCGATCAGCGTCAGTCCTCGGTTGTGCCAAATACTCGCCGCGCACGGACTGAACTCCAGAGCCCGGTCAAAACTGTTGAGAGCGTCCAACCAGCGGCCCAACTTTCCTAAAGCAATAGCCCGGTTGTGCCAGCCAAAGCTCGCATTCGGCTCCACCGCCAAGGCCTCATCAAAACTCTTCAGCGCCTCTAAGTGCCGTTCTAAATTCCCCAAAGCCATACCTCGGCCGAACCAAGCCTTATAATGATCTGATTGCAACTTCAAAGCTCTGTTAAAGTTCGCCAGAGCACCATGATCATCGTTAGCTTCGAGGTGGCGCGATCCCAGATGGTAATACCAAGCCGCTTCCAAGTTTTGAATTAAGTTCATAATATTTTGTATCTATCTTAGGGATGATTCTACATGAAACCATACCTGGAATAAAACTGTAATTCCACTAAAAATATGAAAAATTTGATACAGGGCGATCGCCCGTACACAGGGTCAGTAACAACCTCAACAATTTGCGGTCGAAACTAACTATTTTCCTCTCGTAAAAAGCTCTTTTAGCTAACCGCACTCATCGTTTTTTAGAGCTGCTGCGAATTTTAACTCTGCGTGAATCACGCAACTATTACCACCGCATCCCGAATTAGGTTTGCAGTTACACAAAAAGTTCTAGGGCGCCCCAAGTCTAACTGCAAATCTCCTAGTGCTAATAGCTTCTACTTCTGGTTGCCCAATTCAAGCAATCACAACCGCTGTTTTAGCATTCTCACTCAACATCAACTGGCCTGTTGCATCAATACTAAAATCTTTGCCCAGCAGAAAACCCTTGCCCATCAACCGCTGGCAAACAACCAGCGCAGTAATCCGGCGAATTTCTTCCATCACGTCAGCAGGAATCAAATAACTCAAACTCCAGATCACGGACTCGCAGTCATACCAAATCAAACGCTCAATACTGACAATCATCAAAGCAGCTACACTGTCAACAGACAGCCGCCCTCTGAGATCCGCAATCAAATCCTTACCAATTAAACTATTGCGAGTCATCATCGCTCTAGCCATCTTCCCAATTTCTTGTTCGAGTTCTAAATGATTCATGCTTGGCACTGGCTTTTATGTTTTTAAAGCACTACTCAGAGTAAAAACAGTAGCCGCTACCAGGCTCTGCCCTAGCGTAGCTGACGCAGGCTCTACCGCAACTCCTTTTAACAAAGTATACCTAAAGAAAGATCAAAAATGTATCTAAAGGCAGATACCAAAATATTTTTTTGACATAAATTGGCAAACCACTTCCCACAAGAGTTTTTGCGAGCAGCAAATTGAGTATTTATGCTCGCTCGGGGTCAAAGTAAAGTCGATCGATTTTAGATTTTAGATTTTAGATTTTAGATTGGTAAATTCGATACATACTTAATAAAGTAGTTACTTCGGAGAAAAAACAGCAATGGCTGCAAACCAGGCAGACATCGATATTGCCCCCTTGATCGACTACGGCCTGATCGACCCCACCGCTACGCCAGAGCAAGTAGAACACTGTTGCCAACAAGCAGAGAGATTTGGGTTTGTCACAGTTTGCGTGTATCCCGCCTACGTCAGACAAGCAGTTGAGCTGCTGCACGGCAAACGTCCCAAAGTCTGTACAGTTATAGGTTTTCCCACCGGTGCTTCGACTTCAACGGTGAAAGTTTACGAAGCTCTAGAAGCAGCAGATAATGGAGCCGTAGAGTTAGATGTCTCCGTTAACTTAGGATTGTTGAAAGCTGGAAGAATCGACGAATTCCACCGGGAATTAGCCCAAATTTGCGAAGAAACTAATCTCACCATTAAAGCAATTATCGAAAGTTCGCTCCTTTCCGATGCCGAAAAACAATTAGCGGCTGAGATTTGCATGGAAGCTGGTGTCGCCTACATCAAAACCAACACTGGCTTTTTTGGCCCGGCGAAAGTTGACGATGTGCGATTGCTGAAGGAAGTTACGAAGGGACGGATTGGGATTAAAGCGGCCGGCGGAATTCGTACTCATGAACAAGCTTTAGATTTGGTAGTAGCTGGGGCTACTCGTTTGGGGACTTCTCGTGGCCCAGAATTAATCCGCCAGCGCGATAATTTAGACAATCGTTGACTGTTGGCTGTTGACTGTTGGCTGTTAACTGTTGATATCAAATCCGTTAGCATCGGAATAGTAAATTCCAGTTCACTGTTCACGGCGTTCACGGCGTCTACAGTCAACCGTCAACCGTCAACAGTCAACATCATGTATGAGTGTTACCGGAAATGATATGATGTGTATTCATGGGTCATTAATCAATTGTTTATCATCAATTGTTTCAAGGAGTTAATAGGGAGAAATTCCCACAGCTACAACTTTATCAATTAGCAAAAAGAATCTCAAAATAAATATGGTTTTAACTGGTTCCAAGGCTCTGCCTGGGAACCCATATTTAGAGGCTCTGCCTCGGCTGGGATTAGGAGGCAGAGCCTCCGGATCTGCGTTACCAGGCAGAGCCTGGTAACGAGTATCTAATAAAAGTTCTGCGTCGCGGACTGTTTTTGCTACTGTCCTTGTAAATCTAAAATCTAAAATCTAAAATCTAAAATCGAGTGACTCGAACTTACAAAGCAACTGGAATCAATCTTAAGAGTGCGCCGATCGGCGAATCCGATCGACTGCTGACAGTTTTGACGCGGGAATTCGGCTTAATTCGAGCCGTAGCACCGGGTGTTCGCAAACAACGATCGACCATTGGCGGCCGAAGCGAATTATTTGTCGTCAACGAATTGCTAATTGCCAAAGGCCGATCGCTCGACAAAATTACCCAAGCCAACACCGTAGAATCCCATCCGGGTTTGAGCCGCAACCTCGGAAAACTCGCAGCGGCGCAATATCTGGCGGAATTGGCGATCGCCAGCGCCCTTTCCGATGAGCCCCAAGAAGACCTGTTTTGGTTGCTGGGCGAACATTTGAGCCGTTTGGAGCGTTTGTCCGATCGCACAGAAATCGAATCCGCCGCCGTGCTGATTGCTCACCTCGCCCACGGCATTTTTCACTTGCTAGCCTTAGCCGGTCTCGCGCCCCAAGTCCAAGTCTGCTGCGCCACCAGAGGGCCGCTCATCCCAAATTTCACCGATCCGAACTGGCAAACCGGGTTTAGTATACCCTCTGGGGGAACCTTCAGCTTACCCGAACTAGCTAACCTAGAGGCAGAACTCTCTTCAGAAAACGGTAGCTTGTACAAATCCGCCTCCCGTTCCCGGCAAACGAATGGTAGCAAACACTTGACAAATTTCGAGATTAATGCTAAGGAATTAGCAGCGCTGCAACAGTTGGCTAGTCCAGAACTAGGAGAGGGGATTGCCGATCGAACAACTTGGATATCTGTCGAAAATATTTTGCGACAATATGCCCAGTATCATTTAGGTTGCACGATTCGATCGGGAAGCTCGATCGACACCTACCTAGAGAGTTTTGAGTTTTAAATTTTGAGTGTTGACTTAAATAGGTGAAGGGGCGATCGTACATCGCACCCCCAGCCTGCCGGATACCCGAACCTGCCGGCAATTTCAGGTAAATTTTCAAGGTTGTTGCGACATCAGATAATAGATATAGATAAAGTTACGAGATTATTAATAAACTTAGGGGTTAACACCTCAATTTCAAATTCCAATCCCTCCAACCTCCACCATCCCAGGCCATCCACCCCAAATCCTATGATGCGACTGTCTGATTCTGATTTGAGAATATCTGTGTTAGCTGTGACCCACCACAAAATGGAAGAACGAGAAAATTTTCCCGATTTTAGCTCCGAGCCGGTCTTGGCCGATCGACAATGGAGCAACGTCCCAGACCCAGAAATGGATAAATACCCCACAACTCCAGCACCAGACTGGAACAACGGCAATAGCCCACAGCCCGAAGCAATCCCCCCGGTTCCCACACCAGAGTCAGCAGCAGAACTCTCCGAAGCAGTAGCCGAAATTCCCGAAAAACAAACGGGATTTCTGCCAGTGCTCAAAAACCCAAATTTTCTAGCATTGTGGAGTGGGCAAGTTTTTTCCCAACTAGCAGATAAAGTTTATCTCGTACTGACGATCGCCCTCGTAGCCAGCCGCTTTCAAGCGCCAGATCAAACCATCAGCAGGTGGGTATCAGCAATCATGATCGCCTTTACCATACCCGCAGTGCTGTTCGGGGCCGCCGCAGGCGTGTATGTCGATAGGTGGTCGAAAAAAGCAGTGCTAGTCGCCACAAACCTGCTGCGGGGAGCCTTTGTTTTAACATTGCCCGTGCTGCTGTGGCTGTCTGACGGGTGGGAACTCGGTCAACTGCCGCTCGGATTCTGCTTGCTGCTGTTAGTGACATTCCTAGTCTCGACTTTAACTCAATTTTTCGCGCCAGCAGAACAGTCAGTGATTCCCCTAATTGTGGAACGCCGCCACCTGCTATCAGCCAACTCCCTCTACACCACAACCATGATGGGTTCGGTGATTATTGGCTTCGCAGTCGGAGAACCCTTACTAGCTTTAGCCGACACCCTATTTTCCAACCTCGGCGGCGGACTCGGCATCGGCAAAGAATTAGTAGTAGGCGGAAGTTACGCCTTCGCCGGAGTGCTCTTGCTGTCGATGCAAACAGGCGAAAAAAACGAAGTCGAACACGAACCGCCCCACCCCTTAGCAGATTTGCGAGATGGCCTGCGTTACATCAACGATCAACCCAAAGTCCGCAATGCTTTAATTCAACTAATTATTCTATTTTCCATTTTTGCAGCCTTGGCAGTTCTAGCAGTTCGGCTGGCAGAAATCCTCCCCGGTATGAAAGCATCACAATTTGGCTTTTTGCTGGCGGCGGTGGGCGTCGGCATGGCTGCTGGGGCGACGACAGTCGGCTATCTCGGCCACAAATTTTCTCACTCCCAACTGAGTTTAATCGGCTCGATTGGGATGGCACTTGCTCTGATGGCCCTTTCTGCGTTTACAGACCATTTGTGGCTGTCGGTGCTGTTCATTACCCTGTTGGGTTTATTTGCCTCATTGGTGGGAGTGCCGATGCAGACTACAATTCAAGCAGAAACCCCAGAAGAAATGCGGGGAAAAGTCTTCGGGCTGCAAAACAATGCCACTAATATCGCTTTGAGTTTACCGTTGGCTTTGGCCGGGGTAGCAGAAACATTTCTGGGTTTGCCAACAGTATTTTTGGCTTTAGCAGGATTAGCGATGGCTGGGGGTGTCTTAACCTGGTATATTTTCCGTAGCAGTAATAGCAAAGTCGATCGAATCTAAAAAATAACAAACTCTGATTTACTGGAATGCACATCGCTTGGCTAGGAAAAAAATCACCTTTTTGCGGTAACGTCACTTACTCCAGGGAAGTCACCAACGCACTATTAGACCGGGGATACCAGGTTAGTTTTCTGCACTTTGCCCAAGAGGCGGACTCACTGGACAGGAACAATACGGGGTGGAGTATGGCAAATGGTTCATGGGGAAAGGGAATTACTCAAACCTCATATACCACTTCGCTCTCATCCGCCAGTTGCAACGAAGTCTCTTTACCCTGTCACTACAAATCGCAAATTTATACGATTCCCACTCTCAAGTCCCGCACAGTGCTGATGAAATCTCTGCGGCGGCTCAAACCCGATGTTGTTCACGCTTCCCTGACGCTTTCGCCTTTAGACTTTCTGCTGCCGGAAATTTGTCAAGAATTGAATTTGCCTTTGGTGGCGACTTTTCACCCGCCGTTCGATCGCAAATTGCGGAATTTGACATCGGGAACCCAACACCTGATGTATCAACTGTACGCTCCATTTTTGGCGAACTACGACTCGACGATCGTTTTTTCTCAGATTCAGCGGGATATATTGGTGAAGTTGGGAGTGCCACAGGAACGGGTAGCCGTGATTCCCAACGGCGTGGATGCCATTAAATATTCTCCAGGGCCTTCGGGGTTGAAGTCGGAATTAAAAGCCGATCGAATTTTTGTTTACCAAGGCCGCATTGCCCAGGAGAAAAATGTCGAGGCTTTGCTCAAGGCGTGGAAACACTGTAATTTTGGCCCTGGGAACGTATTGGCGATCGTAGGCGACGGGCCCCTAGCAGCCTCGCTGCAACTGTTTTACGGCGAAGATGATGGCATTGTGTGGCTCGGATTTGTCGCCGAGGAGGAACGCCGCATCGAAATCCTCCGGGGGGCAGACGTATTTATTTTGCCTTCTTTAGTGGAGGGACTGTCGCTGTCGTTGCTGGAAGCGATGGCCTGCGGTTTAGCTTGTTTGGCAACGGATGCCGGTGCTGACGGCGAGGCTTTGGAGGAAGGCGCGGGGATAGTTTTGAACACTCAGCGGGTACGAAGTCAGTTGCAAACCTTGCTGCCGCTGTTTTGCGATCATCCTGAGTTGGGAATGCTGCTTGGTCAAAAAGCACGCCAACGGGCGATGGAGCGATACACTCTCAGTCAGAATATTACTGAGTTGGAAAAGCTGTACTCAGAGGTTTTGCAAAGGCAGCGCGTACTAATTCGCGGTTTAGCATAATTCAGCAGGAAGAAGGAACTCCGAACCCGTTGAAATTAATCCGTGTATTCGTGTCAAAATCCGTGTCGTGCCTTCCTTCTTCCTTCGCATATGACTTATCGAAATCCCGCTCCTACAGTTGATATTATCATCGAATTAGCCGATCGCCCCCATCGCCCGATCGTACTCATCGAACGCCGCAATATTCCCTACGGCTGGGCAATTCCCGGCGGCTTTGTCGATTACGGGGAAGCGGTAGAAACGGCGGCAAAACGCGAAGCTTTAGAAGAAACGAGTTTGAATGTAGAATTAATCGAGCAATTTTACGTTTATTCCGATCCAAATCGCGACGCCCGCAAACACACTATCAGTATTGTATTCTTGGCTTCTGCAACGGGCGAACCTCAAGCCGCCGACGATGCTAAAAGTTTACAAATTTTTGAATCTTGGCAGATTCCTCGTGAGTTGTGTTTCGATCACGATCGCATTTTACGAGATTATTGGCGTTACCGTCATTATGGATTGCGTCCGCGTTTGTAGGAGGGGAGTTTTTGTTTGGTTCATCTCACATCTTGCACCAATGTCAGGAACAGGCAAGATGCCTGTTCCACAAAAAAAACTCAATGTTATTGTGGAACGGGCGTCTCGCCCGTCAGGAACAGGCAAGATGCCTGTTCCACAAAAACATTCAATCTTCTTGCAATAATGTCAGCAACAGGCAAGATGCCTGTTCCACAAAAAAAATTAATGTTATTGTGGAACGGGCGTCTCGCCCGTTCTTGAGAATGGTGTAAAATCTGAGTTAATTAAACTAAATTCTATGGCAAGCTTGACAATATTAGGCGGAGGTGCTTGGGGTTCAGCACTGGCAAGTCTGGGAGGCAAAAAAGGCGATCGAGTTAATTTGTGGTCGCGCAGCAGTTCTTTTAATCTAGAATCAGTTATAACGGGTGCGGATGTTGTTGTTTCGGCAGTTTCGATGAAAGGAGTTGGAGCAACAGTCGATCGACTGCTGGCGTTAGAGTTAAGTCCCAGTACAATTATAGTTACCGTCACCAAAGGTTTAGACCCCGCCACTACGCGCACTCCATCTCAAATTTGGCAAAATGCCTTTCCTAACAATTCAATTGTGGTACTTTCTGGCCCTAATCTTTCCGAGGAAATTCAGCAAGGATTGCCGGCTGCAACGGTAGCGGCGAGTTCGGATTTAGCGGCGGCCAAGCAAGTGCAAAATATTTACAGTTCTGATATTTTTCGGGTTTATGTGAATGAAGACCCGCTGGGGACTGAGTTAGGTGGAACTTTGAAGAATGTATTTGCGATCGCCGCTGGTGTTTGCGACGGTTTACAATTAGGAACTAATGCTAAATCTGCTTTGCTGACTCGCGCTTTGCCGGAAATGATTCGGGTGGGAGTTCGTTTGGGATCTCGCGCAGAAACTTTTTACGGTTTGTCGGGTTTGGGAGATTTGCTGGCTACTTGCAACAGTCCTTTATCGCGCAATTATCGGGTTGGTTTCGGATTAGCTGAAGGCAAATCTTTAGAGCAAATTTTGCACGAATTGCAGAGCACTGCTGAGGGAGTCAATACTACTAATGTGTTGATTGATTTGGCCAATCAACGCGGCATAGAAGTGCCTGTTTCTCGTCAAGTTTATCGCTTATTAAATGGTGAAATTACTCCTGAACACGCTGTTTTATCACTGATGGAACGCACTTTAAAACCGGAGTAATTTCCCAAAAAATTGTTCGCTATCCCCTTCATGATTCGGCGGTTGAAACCGCTACTAAACAAACAAAGTCCGCCTACGCGGACTAAGAAATAAAGCGGAATAAATGTTATCTATTTACCGCCGTAATAAAAAGCGATTTCTTTGTCTTTCAGCGGTGCAAAGTTTGCCGCAACCAGCATTTTATCGAGTTCCTCTTGTCCGATGTGTTTGACACCGATTCGGACAATGCGCGATCGCATTGTATTTGACACGCCGCTGCGCTGTCTGCCGGCTTCTAATCCCATCACTTGCTGGTAGAGGTCTAATTTTGCTTGCGGAATCGGAGTACCGTCAAAGTCGATTCCAGAGGCGATCGCAACATCGATCGCATCTGCACCAGTTGTAGATTGAGCCGCTGAGTTTGTTTCTGAAGACATTGTGCTGTGTTATCAAAGTTTGCTGTGCAAGCATTTTATCAGAGAAGCTGCTACATAAATTATTCAATCTAAAATCTAAAATCTAAAATCGATTGACTTCCCTCAAATCGACATTTCCCCCGCTGACAATCACGCCAATCCGAGCATTTTTAGCCTGCACAACACCTGACAACAAAGCCGCCGCCGCTAACACTCCCGTCGGTTCCACAACTATCTTCATGCGTTCCCACATAAAAAACATTGTGCTACGAATTGCCTCTTCTGAAACTGTTGCCATATCGTCCACATAATGCAGCACCAAAGGAAAGGTTAATTTCCCCAAAGATGGCGTGCGCGCACCATCAGCAATCGTATCCGGGTTAGTAACAGTTTGTAGCGTTTTCGTGCGGAACGATCGCGCCGCATCGTCTGCTTGCTCCGGTTCCACTCCTATTACTTTACACTGCGGAGACAAAGTTTTTGTCGCGATCGCGCATCCCGACAGCAAACCCCCGCCCCCGCAGCAAACCAGCAGCAAATCCAACTCCCCAACTTCTGCGATTAATTCCAGCGCCGCCGTACCTTGTCCCGCAATCACCCACGCATGATCATAAGGAGGAATAATAGTCAAGTGCCGTTCTGTGGCAATTTTAGCGGCTAACTCTTCGCGGGAAACTTGAGTGCGATCGTACAAAATAATCTCTGCACCGTAGCCGCGAGTCGCTTCTTGCTTGACTTTTGGCGCATCAGCCGGCATGACAACAGTAGCAGGAATCTGTAACAACTGGGCGGCAAGGGCGATCGCCTGCGCGTGATTTCCCGAAGAAAAAGTCAAAACTCCCCGCTGTTTTTCGGCTTCAGATAGCTGCATCAAAGCATTGCAAGCACCCCGAAATTTAAACGAGCCCGTGCGCTGAAAGTTCTCGCACTTGAAAAATACCTGAGAATTTGTGCGTTTGTTGAAAGTTTCCGAAGTCAGAACCGGCGTCTTGAAAGCCTTGCCCTGCAAGCGATTTGCCGCCGCCTTCACATCCGCGAAACTGACTGACAAGGGATTTTGGGCACTCATAGATTTTAGATTAGGGCGATCGAGGACTCTATTTGTAGGGTGGGCATTGCCCGCTTCACTCTTACCATTAAACTATAAATTTTTATCATCAGCTTATGAATAATTATCATTAGCTGTGGCGCTTAATGGTTAAAAAAGCTGTGGACTCAAATCAAAGTTATGACAATTTACTATCAACAATTAAAGGGACGTTTGTACTTGCACAGGAGAGGGGTTAATCAATTAGGAGTGACGCATGGGGCCCAGAAACCGGGTTTTTTTACGAAAATACTTCGTTCGCACTCGAAGATGAGGTAAAAAACCCGGTTTCTTTGTCGAAGTGCGTCCATGTGAATACAAATTTAACCACCGCCGGATTAATTGTAGAGAAACGGCACGGCGCAGTGTCCTGATTTTCGGTAATATCAAATCCATTGGCATCGGAATTATTCATCTCTCTCTCCCCTTTCTCTGTATCCTCTGTGTCCTCTGCGGTTTAATCAACCGGAATGGATATAACGGGTAAAATAAACCGGATTGGATGGTGAAATTGCCCTCGCGAGTGCGATCGACTCCAACCATCGACAACAACGGAAAAAAGAACACGGCAATGCCATTTCCCTACCAAAAAAAGAGCAGCTAAATTGTTTAACAATTACCAAAAAAAAGGACACAGCATGGCTGTGTCCTTACCCGTATCTTGTAGGGACACAGCATGGCTGTGTCCCTAACCGTACCGATATCCCGATTAGGATTCTTGCCGTTTAGAACAAGAACAATTCAGTATTACCGGAAATTCCTAAATCGACATTATTGACAGTTGCAAACAAACTGTTACCGCCAACCGTAGAACCGTTGCTATCGTAATACAGTTTAGTAGACAAACCGTCGTAGATAGCCATGATGGACGGGCCGGTTAAAGTTGCTTCGAGCGCAGTGCGTAGGTTGGGTTGAGGAACGAAACCCAACATTTTCGCTACAATTTTCCTTAACTGAACCGTATTGCCCTATGCCCACAGAAAAGCCAGGGATAGATATCCCCAGCTCGAAACATAACACAATTAGTTTTGAGAGTTTGTAGGGCGATGTTTCAGAATCCACCCCACCCACTTTTACCCAAATTAAATCAGGGTAAAGTCAGCAGCCGTAAGGCCCGGTCTGCCATTCAGAATTGCCAGCGTCACTACTCCGTCAGCAGTACCAACACCGTTAGAGTCATATCCTAGTCGTCCAGTTTCATTTTCATAAAAGACGAACGGATCTGACGGGGCTGCCCCGGCTGGACCAACACTCCCGTTGTAAGTCCCACTCTCAAGCGCCAAGAACGCCTGCGAAGAAAGTCGATTCGTATCTGGCACTACCCTCAAGTTGGGGAAGCCGTTGGAGCCATTGATTTGGAAGATAAACTTGTCTTGGCCGACCGTAAAATCGCCGATTTGGTCTACGTTAGTACCCACGGCGCCCTCGCCGAAGTTGTTGTAGTAGAAGCTGTCATTACCCGATCCACCAATCAGGGTGTCAGCACCAGGCCCGCCACTGAGAGAGTCGTTACCGTCGCCACCGATCAAAGAGTCGTTACCGCCACCGCCGAAGAGGCTGTCGTTACCTGCACCGCCGTCGAAAATATCAGCACTCGATCCGCCGTTCAAGATGTCAGCAAACTCAGTGCCGGTGACGTTATTAGCTGTCGCACTTCCTGTAAATAAGACAGGAGTGGTGAAGTTGTAACCGCCAACACCAGAACCGAAGTTGTTAACTCCGCTTGTCGGGAAAGTACCGGGATTAGTGATTAAATCCACAACGCTACCTGAGTTGGTAGTAGTACCACCCGCAGAAGGTGCGATCGTACCTGTAAATACAAAGTCCGCCGTTCCCAGATTGCTAGCAGCCGTTCCCAGATTCGCAATCAAGGTCGAACCACCGGCTACGGTACCGTTCGAGTCAAAATACAACTCTGTTTCGTTCGACGCATTAGTAAAGGCGAAGAAACCAGCAGTTGTAGAATTGCCCAGGGCTTTAGCTTGTGCATCTTGCAAAGAGGCATAACTGCCGCCTGTGAAAATCACTAACTCTTTGCCAGTAATGTCAGGATTTGAACCGCTAACACCGTCAAAGTTAGTCGTAGTCAAATTGCCGAAAGCGCTCGCGCTAAACTCGAATTTGTCAGTTCCAGAGGTAAAGTCAGTAATCGTATCACCGCCTTCGCCTGCTGCTTTGTAAACAAACAGATCCGCACCAGCACCGCCAGTCAG
>NZ_JAUBPB010000077.1:0-30963 GCF_036700545.1 Microcoleus sp. SVA1B4 | reverse complement strand
TCAGTCAGCTAAGAGTGGTTTGAATAAATCCATGCTTGATGCTGCTCACGGGCAATTCGCCAACGTTCTGAAATATGTCGCCTGGAAACTAGGTAAAAGTGTTTTATTTGTTGATCCAAAGGGAACTTCCCAGCACTGTTGGAACTGCCTCAATAAAGTCCCGAAAGAATTATCGGAACGGTGGCATTCTTGCCAGTGTGGGGAATCTTTAGATCGAGACGAAAATTCAGCTAAACTCGTCAGAAAGATTGGTCTGAGTTATGAAAGTGGCGGGGGAACTCCGTCACTCAAAAAAGCCTTTGAAAAAAAGGAAAAAGAAGCCTGCGGTCTAACTGTACCCAGTTGACCGTCAGGTTAGTTCACCTCCACAATCTGAGTAGCATGATAGCTGCTTTCATTTCGGCAAGGTAGAGGCTTAAAATCTCAAGGGAACTCTTGACTCAAAACGGGCACAAAAAAAGGGGAGAGTGTTGGTAAAGCGGGCGGTTGGAAACCGCTGTCTCAATCACGAATAAGGTGCGGGCTGATGATGGGAAAATTAGCCTCGATTCTTTGTTTTCCAAGTCCGTAGTCGCCAGTTTCTAGCACGACAACCCCTAGCCTGTTGCTCGTTCCCCGTGCCCAGTTTCCTGTTTATTCTAACAACGTGGCTTGTCATTTCGATGGTCTGCTAATTGCCCTCAAGCCTTACTACAAAAGGCTCACACGGAATAGAAATCACAAACTCCGAACCCTGGTCTAAAGAAGAATTCACCACTAATGTACCTCCATGTTTTTCCACCACAATTTGGTGGGCGATCGACAATCCTAATCCGGTTCCTTGACCCACAGGCTTGGTTGTAAATAAGTGGTTAAAGATGTTTTCCTTGACTTCGGGCGACATCCCCACTCCATTATCCTTAATCCGAATCACAACCTGATTGTTGTCTTCGCTCAGAGCAGTTTGAACCGTGATTTGATTAGGTAGGGCTTTAATTTCACTAAAACAGCGCCCCTTATTTGACTCCTCCAGAGCGTCAATGGCATTAGCCAGCACATTCATAAATACCTGGTTTAACTGTCCAGGAAAGCATTTCACTAGGGGCAAGTTACCATACTCTTTCACAATTTCAATGGCAGGGCGGAACTCGCTGGCTTTTAAACGGTGCTTGAGAATTAGCAGAGTGCTTTCAAGTCCATCGTGAATATTGAAAGCAACTGGTCGATCGCTATCTGCTCTGGAAAACGTTCTCAAACTCGTACTGATATTGCGGATGCGCTCGACTCCCTCCTTCATTGAACCAATCAATTTGGGCAAATCTTCTCGCAAATACTCCAAGTCCATATCTTCAATTTCTGCTTCAATTTCTCCTCCCGGATTAGGAAATTTTTCTTGATACAAATCAATCAAATTGAATAAATCCCCCACATATTCTATAGCCGGTTGCAAATTTCCCGCGATAAAGCCTACGGGATTGTTAATTTCGTGGGCTACCCCTGCGACTAAATTTCCCAGAGCCGACATTTTCTCACCCTGTACCAATTGCAACTGCATCTGTTTGAGATCGTGGATAGACTGTTCTAGTTTTTGGGCATATTCCTGGGATTGTTGATACAGTCTGGCGTTTTGTAAGGAAATTGCTGCTTGGGAGCACAGGATGTTGAGGATGGCGACGCGATCGCCCGTGAATACCCCAGTCGCTAAATTATTTTCCAAATACAAAATCCCCATCATTTTCCCTCGCTCGCTGATCGGAGTGCAAAGCACGCTCTGAGGTTGGTGGTGGACTATGTAGGGGTCAGATGCAAATCTTGGTTGATTGCTAGCATCATCAAAAATCAGGGTTTCTTTTGTACGTTTGACGTAGTTGATCAGGGTGAGAGGAATTACTTCGCTCTCCTCAACCGGCATTGATTGCAGAAGGCAGTCTTGGCGGTTGGTGCAGTGGACGTTTATCCTCCAGTTTCCCTCTTCATTCAAAATTAATGCTCCGGTTTGTGCTCCGGCATTCTTTACCACCACTTGCATGAGGGTAGTGAGCAATTGATCGAGTTTAATTTCGCTCGATAGAGCTTGAGAAGCTTTGATTACTGTCGGCAAATCTACTAAGCCCCAACTGCTGGTGCTACCGATAATTGTTCTATTCGTGTTAGATAGGGATGATTCACTATGGGTCGATGTGTGAATTGTTTCGCTCGGATTCTGGCGAGTTCGCTCCTGTTGCAGGATCACAGCAAGCAATTGGGGATAACGCTGTTCTAAATGGTCAATCTTTACTTTTGCTCCCCAACGAGCGTAAGCATAGTAAGCATCAATTAAATAAGGTTTTGCCAGTTTTTCTTTACCCCATTCTAAATAGAATTTAGCAGCGAGTTCGTGAGCTAGAGCTTCCTCGTTGAGGTATTCGTTTTCTTTGGCGAGGGCGATCGCCTTGTCGTACATCTCAAGCGCTTCTATTTTTTGGTTTAAAACCCGATGCCGTTCTGCCTCTACTAGATAGAATTTATGCAGATGATTCATGGGGGCATGATGCGCCCATTTCTGGATTTTTTCTTGATTAGCTTGTACTCTGTCAAGAACTTCCTGTTGCTCAGACTCTGGAGTGTCAGAATACACCGCCAACCTCACTAGAGAATCGTAGAAATAGAAGATGGCAACAGTTATCTGCCCTGAAGCTGCGCTCAAATAACTTTCTATTTCAGCGATATTTTTAAAGGCTGCCGAGTAATTTTCAAACAGATAAGAAAGCACAAGTTTGTGCAAGTATAAGTAATGAATTCCCAGGTAGTTATTGGTTCGATGATACAGTTGCAACATTGTCTCTTCGTCGTAGGCTTCTCCCTTTAAATGGCATGGGTCTTGCGCTCTTCCTATCAAGTTCAAAACGGCTTGCCAACAAATTTTTAGATAAGAAAGTGCTGCTTCCTGGTGAATTTTACTAACGGCATCTGCGTAGCTTGCTATCTCTCGTTCGAGTTGCGTTAGTTGCTTGCCAATAAAATACGAATAATAACTGTATTCATAGATAGCATAGCCAGCAAATTCTAACTCTCCAGTTTCCAGCCCACAAAAATAATCTGACAGCAAAGGTTCTAAGGTGTTTCTGAGGTGTTCTTTCCAGGGTTGAATACCAGAATGCACCATTGCGGATGTCTTCGCTTGGATTTCTTTGGCATTTAATTTTGACACTAGACGTACAGCAAGTTCACCTAATTGATAGCCCCGCTCAATATCTCCCATGCCACAGAGAAGAAAACTATATATGGCAAAAGCATAGGGAGACAAAGAAGCATTGCCATATTGGACAGATAAATTGACCTGTTTGCAAACTACCAAAGGCACCAGTGGTGGCAGCGCTATGTAGGCAGGAGAAAATAGGCTTGAGAGAATCGTTATAGTTGCTAGTTGTTGAGGATCTGTCATCAGAGGAAGATCAATTAAGTCCTCAGTTCCCTTTCCGCTCAAAATTGACGCGGTTTCTCCTAGTGCCTGTCCAATATCAGAGAAATTTGGCTCGGAGGGAAACTCTACCCCCAACTGCTTTAAGACTGGCAACCCTGTATTCAGGGCTTCCTGTAGCTTATTTTGCGCCATATAAGCTTCTATCTGTACTTCATATACCTTCACTTTGTCCAGTAGCATTTTGGCGCAGCTTTCCACGAGTGATGCTAATGTCTCCATCCGGTCAAAGTCACCGCTTAGATACGCCGCTTCTGCTGCTTCGGTATGCAGCGCTAATGTTAGTTCGTATTGATTCTCCCAACTATTTACTGCCAGTAATTCTGTGCCAATATTTAAATATTCAACCGCCGCAGAATAGGCAGTAGCAGCTTTAGCTTTCTTTCCGGCAACCAGATTTAACCGTGCTAATTGCTCCCTATCTAGCTCGTGGGTAATTAGATTTACTCCCACATTCAAGTGGTTGACAATATCAAACATTCTTTCTTCTCGATCGGCTTCGGGCGTATTCTTTAACAGCAGTTGACCGATTTTTAAGTGAGTAGAGCGCTTGTGGTTTTCAGGAATGAGGGAATAGGCTGCTTGTTGGACGCGATCGTGGAAAAATTTGTATTTAACTAATTGGTCATTGTTAACTGGCAATTGCTCGGATTCTTCTCCAGTGATTGATTTTGATAAACTGTTACCACATTCTTGATAAAATTTATAAACATCGCTAACTGGTAAAATTAACCCTTCTTGCAATGCTTTCCACAAAGCTGTTGCTGTTTCTGTTGGTGAATTCTCATCAACAATTGCTAATGTAGCCAAATCGAACTGATTGCCAATACAAGCAGCTAACTTTAAAACTTCCTGTGTCCGGGCTGGCAATTTTCGCAACTGAAGTGCCATGAATTCTAGCACATCATTCGTTAGAGCCAAGGTTCGGACTCTAGCAATATCGCACTGCCAATACCGAGCTTCAAAATTAAATTCAATTATCCCATCTTCATGCAAAGATTTGAGGAATTGTGTGCTAAAAAATGGGTTGCCTTGGGTTTTCTGATAAACGAGTTCTGTCAAAGGCTGAGCCAACGCTGTAGAACAAGCTAAGGTATCGGCAATCAGACAATTCAAATGGAAGTGCTCAAGCGGATCTAGAGTAATGGTGTTTACCGTAGCTCCGGTTGTTTGAATGTCGGCTAATGTCACCATCAAAGGGTGTGCAGGAAAAACTTCGTTATCTCGATACGCTCCAATTAAAAAGAGATAGCGCCGATCGCGATCGCTCGTCAGGAGTTGAATCAACTTCAATGAGGCTGAGTCTACCCATTGCAAGTCGTCTAAGAAAATAACGAGGGGATGTTCTTTAGTGGTGAAGATAGAGATGAAGTTCTCGAATAACCGATTGAAGCGATTTTGGGCAGCACTGGCGACGAGTTCTGGTGCCGGGGGTGGCGAGCCAATAATCCGCTCTAGTTCGGGAATTACCTCAACGATTACCTGAGCATTTTCGCCCAATGCTGCCAGGATTTGAGTCTTCCACTCCTCAACTTTAGCATCGCTTTCCGAGAGCAATTGTCCCATTAAATCGCGAAAAGCTTGTACAAAAGCTGAGAAGGGCTGGCTGCGCGCAAATTGGTCGAATTTGCCTTTGATGAAGTAGCCACGCTGTCTCACAATTGGTTTGTGAACTTCGTTGACAACAGCGGTTTTACCAATGCCGGAGAAACCGGCAACGAGCATCATTTCGGTGCTGCCGGCACTCACGCGCTCGAAGGCCGATAGCAGGGAGAATACTTCGGTTTCTCTACCGTATAATTTTTCTGGGATGATGAAGCGATCGCACAAATCTCGCTCCCCTATTTTAAAGTTAGTTAGCCTCCCTGTTTCTTTCCACTGAAATAAACAAGTTTCCAAGTCAAACTTGAGTCCTAGGGCGCTTTGATAGCGAGCTTCAGCATTCTTTGCCATCAGTTTGCCGACAATCTCAGACAGCACCAATGGAATGCTGTGGTTTACACTTGAGGCTGGGAGGGGCTGGTTGGCGAGGTGGCAGTGTACCAAATCCATTGCGTCATCCCCTTGGAAGGGTAACTTTCCTGTTAGTAATTCGTAGAATGTGACTCCCAGCGAGTAAAAATCTGTGCGGTAATCAATGCCTCGGTTCATTCGCCCAGTTTGTTCGGGAGATATGTAAGGTAAGGTGCCTTCGAGCACGTTGGGATTTTGAATTTCTTGGGTTTCGCGAGGCAGTAGGGAAGCGATGCTGAAGTCAATCAGCTTGACTTGTTTGCTGGTGGGGTTAATCAGAATGTTGGCAGGTTTGAGGTCTTTATGGATGACGTGGTGGCGATAAAGTCCGTCGAGGGAGTTGGCAATTTGAATCGCAATAGGCAGAAACTCGCTAACGGGCAAGCCTTCTAGGGGTTCGTTGCTCTCGGATGCTAGACGAGCGAGGTAGCTACATAAGGAAATTCCCCCAAAGTCTTCCATCACCAGAGCATAGTGGTTATGGTATGTCTCCAGGCTGTATGCCTTAACACTGCCAGGGATCTCTAAGTTTTTAGCAATGACGTATTGGTTGCGGAAGTGAACCAGTTCGTTGAAGCGGGGAAAGTCATTTCGCAGCAG
Organism: Microcoleus sp. SVA1B4; assembly: GCF_036700545.1. Classification (NCBI taxonomy): domain Bacteria; kingdom Bacillati; phylum Cyanobacteriota; class Cyanophyceae; order Oscillatoriales; family Microcoleaceae; genus Microcoleus; species Microcoleus sp. SVA1B4. The sequence goes on along the minus strand of NZ_JAUBPB010000077.1, from coordinate 24,911 downwards.
CTTGATCACTACGGGCTGCTGATCAGAAGACCGACAGCCGCGATAAACTAGAGTTCGATTGCCTGCGTATATTTGCTCGTTAATGTGATACCCTAGAACAAGATTTTTTATGCTAGCCATATCTACGTATTCCTACTGCTTCTGTGAAGTCTGAAGCTTCTTATAGTTACTATCTATTATTGTCCCTCTATCTGCAGTGCTATTCATTAATTACATTTTTCTTAACATATTTTGAACAAGCATTACTGAAAGAGGGATTTTAAAAACCCGACTTAATATTTTATGTAAGAGCTGTTGATACTTCAGTTGAGACTAAGTAGAAAATGACTTAGCTAAGGCTTATTGAACGATCGCAGTTCATGGAAGAGGAACTTAAGACGCTAATCAGGTACTTAAGAGTATTTTTGAAACCGCTACTTGAAGGAGATCCGCTTCAAGCATCTAATATCTAGTTTAGATCATAGTTTAATCTCATGAGTAGAATGCGGCAGGGCCTGGATTTAAAGCCGGAAGCAGAGAAAATCGAGTTTGTTCGCCAGATTGCGGATCAGTTGGGATTCGCCCGATCGCAAGCTGAATTATGTGCCCAGATGCCACAACAAGTTGCCTCCTCTGAGAAGTGAATCAGGCATTAAATGCCAAAGTTCAGAAGCGGACAATGAAACTAGCCTCAGTCAATCAGGCACTGCAATCAGAGATGAGGGTTCGTTAGCGATCGAAAGCGGGCTTTGGCAATTGAGACAGCGCCACAGGCTGTCGGCTAAGTTTTTTTTACAAGTTTTTTACTTATATCGTTACGCCAACGGACGATCGCCCGGAAACTTTCCGATCGCGGTTTTCATTTCGGTGAGCTAAAAAACCCGGTTTCTGAGCGTCGTAGTGCGTCCCTGTCGGGGCAGAAACCTCTCATCAAGAGGGTTTCTGAGCTTTTGCGTATCATCCTGTCTCTTTTTGCGGAACAGAAATCCTGCTGGTTCTGGAAAGACGTAAACTTGAGGCTTGATCGACCTATAATAATGAGAATTGTTATCATTCGCAAATTAGCAATTCTCATGCAAGCGAACTCAGAAGCCACGCCGCCCCAAATTGATTTAGCTTTAATCGGCGCTGGGCCCCACGCCCTGACTCTTACTGCACACATATTAAAAAAACGCAAGAGCCTCCGGGATAAACTTTTAGCATTCGATCCGAGCGGCGAATGGCTGACTCAGTGGCGGAGGCAATTTGCAGCTTTAGAAATTGGGCATTTACGATCGCCCGCAGTGCACCACCCCGATCCCAACCCTTACGAATTGCGGAGGTTTGCCGAAAATCGCTCCTCGGAATTGTTTCCCCCCTACGATTTGCCCGGAAGTCGGTTATTTGAGGAATTTTGCGGCGACACAATTAAACGGTGGGAATTGGGCGATCGAGTTATCAAAGCAAAAGTAACCCGCATTCAGCCGAAATCCGGCCGTTTCCACCTGTGGTTTGAAGACGGAAAAAGTGCGATCGCCCGCCGAGTAATCGTCGCCGCCGGCAGTGGAAAACCGCATTTACCAGCGTGGGCAAATCAAATTCAAACACAGCATCCCCCCGAAAGAATTCGCCACTCCCATCAAGTAGATTTGCGAAATTTGCAATTGCACGGAGAACAAATATTAATTGTCGGGGGCGGACTAACCAGCGGACATTTAGCAGTAGGAGCAATTGCCAGAGGAGCAAAAGTCCTGTTAATGACTAGGCGTTATTTCCAAGAAAAACTATTTGATGCCGAACCCGGTTGGTTGGGGCCAAAATACCTCAAAGGATTCGCCGCCGAACCAGATTGCCATTCGCGTTGGGAAACCATTCAACAAGCCCGCAACGGTGGCTCGATGACACCGGAAATTATGACACAGTTGCGGAGGCTCTCCCACAGCGAACAACTGACATTTCACGAACAGTGCGAAGTTGTTGGCGTGCGGTGGGAAAATAACAGATGGACTGTTGATTGCAGCGGTGGGGAGACGTTATTTGTCGATCGAATTTGGCTAGCAACCGGCACCAAACTAGACATTGCAGCCGAACCAATGTTCAAAGAAATGCTAGAAACGCATCCCATTGAAATAGTTAAAGGTTTGCCAGTCTTAGACAAACACCTACGTTGGCCCGGATGCGAATTATTTTTGACTGGTGGTTTAGCCGCGCTGCAAGTGGGGCCAGTTGCCAGAAACCTTTCTGGGGCGAGAATGGCGTGCGATCGCATTGTACCGGCGATCGTCAAATCCAGCATTGCACTCTCGCTAGCAATAATTAGTTAGCAGTCATTAGTTCTCAGTGAGTAGTCATCAGTTATTAGTTAAGTTGTGGTACATTTAAATTACATATTTCGATCGACATGGGAGCAACGGTCAACACCTTGTTATATTATTTATTGACACACAATTTTAGGGCAGAGTGAGTTGATTAGCAAATTACTTTTTAATTGTGCGCTAATCATATAAAATTCAAAAAATCCTACTAAAAACATTGGATTTCTTTACTTATTCCAATACCTGCGCCAGTGAAACAAATTCTCCCATATATTGCGCGAAAAAGTATTGCTACCCAAGCGCTGCGACTCCCAAATAGCAGCAGTTTGACCGTTAATTGCCGAAAAACTCGACCAAATATAAGGAAGTTGGGCGATCGCCTCAACCTTCATCCCGTGACGCACAGCCAAAGCGATCGCGTGAATCAACTCAGCAGCTTGCGGCCCCACAATACTCGCTCCCAAAATATCCCCGTTGCGACGCCCGACAATCTTACAAAAACCAGTTGTATCCCCGGACATTTGAGCTCTTTCAACATTCTTGAAATATTCCCGACAAACAATTAGATCATCTCCAAAACGGCGCCTTGCTTGCGCTTCAGTCAAGCCAACCCTCGCCAACTGCGGGTCAGAAAAAATCGCCCAAGGAATTCCGCGATAATCTATTTGAAACATCGGCAAAAACAAAGCATTTTTCACAGCAACCGCAGCTTCGTAATTAGCGATGTGAGGAAACGGATAACCCCCAGCAACATCGCCGATCGCGTAAATGCGATGATTAGTTGTTTGCAGCTTTTCATTTAAAATCACCCCCCGATAGCTGAATTTAACCTTAGCCGCTTCGAGATTTAACGATGAAAAATTGTGCCCCCTACCTGCAGCCAGAAAAATCTCCTCAGCTTCGATCGCCCTTGGCCCAGCTTGAATCCATTTTTTACCCTCAATCACCCTAGCTTGAGTCACCTCAGTAGCAGTCAGAATCCGCACTCCCTCAGCTTCCATTCCAGCTTGCACCAAACCAGCCGCCTCCCGGTCTTCTTTAGCCAAAATGTGCGAACTTTTGACGACCAAAGTGACAGCAACCCCCAACCGGGCAAAAGTCTGAGCCACTTCTACACCGCTGGGATCGGCGCCGATTACAGCCAAACTTTTAGGCAACTGTGGAAGTTTTGCTAATTCCCCGACAGTTTCCGAAGTAAAAAAGCCGGCAGAGGAAAGTCCTTCAATATTGGGAATCGCCGGCAGAGTTGGACAAGCTAGCAAATAACAGAGCGATCGCAATTTTCGCCCGCCGACAACAAAAGCCAACTCCGGTTTCGCAACAAACTCGCCGTTGCCAAAAATAACATCGACCCCGCGAGCAGCCAAAAGGCCGAGAGAATCAATTTCTGACAAATTAGAAACAACATCATCTGCCCACTTGAGAACCCCCTCAAACCGCAATTTGATCGGCATAGAGGAATTCGCAACTTCCCAGCGCAGGCCCAACTGCTGGCGGCTGATCTGCTGAGCAAAACGAGCAGCCTCCCTCAAAGTTTGGCTGTATCTCAAACCAAGGTCGATCGACTCTTTCCCCCCAGTCGGCGAATCTGGGGAATTACTTAGCGGTTCCACCAAAGCAACGCGAGCCGGGAAATTAGTTGCAGTCAAAGCAGCATAGCGTCCGGCCGGAGTTCCACCAATAATCACTAAATCATAATCAAGCATAAATAAAGAAGTCAGTAGTCAGTAGTCATTAGTTAGTAGTTTAGGAGGATCAGCGCGCGGGGTCAGAAACCCGGTTTCTTCCTAGATACTTCGCTGCAAAACCCAAGATTTTTAGCCATCCTAAATCATTTGTGAATTTCTTACTCCCTCCCCTTGATAAGGGGAGGGTTGGGGTGGGGTCAAAAATTTACGACTCCTGCAAGGATTGCTATATCATAGAAACCGGGTTTCTTGGGGATGTCCGCTCGAACGACCCATAAAATCCGTTTATCAACTGTTATTGGTTGTTAACAGTCAACAGTCAACCGTCAACTAACGAATAACATCCGCAAGTCCAGCAATCAGTCGCAGATTGTCCGCCCTTGAGCGCACAGCCACCCGAAAAAAACGATCGCCCAACTCAGGAAAACTCAAACAATCCCGAATCAAAATCCGGTGTCGTTCCAACAGACTTTTTTGAATAGAAGAAACCGACATAGACGACTCAACCAACAAGAAATTAGCCGCCCCGGCAATTGGTTGCAAACCCGGTAAATTAGCCAAACCCTCAAATAGCTCACAGCGAGCCACCGGCAGCCAATCCCAGGTTTGCCGCTCAAAAGCAGCATCTCGAACCACAGCAGCAGCAGCAGCAGCAGCCAAAGCATTCACAGGCCAAGGATCGCGCTGCTGCTGCCAGCGGCGCAGAATATCGGGATGGGCGAGCGCACAGCCCAAGCGCAGTCCCGGCAGAGAATAGAATTTAGTGAGCGATCGTAAAATCACCAAATTCGGAAACTCCTCAACAGCATCGATCAAAGTTTCCTGCTCAGAAGGCGGTAGAAAGTCCATAAAGGCCTCATCCACCACCACCATACCTAACTGCTTCAAATAAGGCAAAATCGCCTCCCTAGCAAACAGCAAACCCGTAGGATTGTGCGGGTTGTTCAGTAGCAAACCTCGTCGATGATTGGCATCGAGAGCAAGAGGAACCGGGAGACGGAGAGAAGGGGAGACAAGGGAACGGTTAGAAACCGACAAATCATCCGTTACTAACTCGTTTCCTGCCCCAACGTCCAACTCAGATGTGGCATCATTCTCAATTAGTTGTTTAGGAACAGGCATGATGCCTGTTCCACAAAATTCATCTCTTGTGGAATGGGCATCTTGGCCGTTCTTGACAATGGTGCAAGATTTAAGATCCAAAGGGCATTTGAGCACCTGCGCGCCGAAAGCCGAAAGAGCCCGCGAGTAATCGCCAAAAGCCGGAGTCACCAAATAAGTCCCCTCCAGCTTCGACAAATCCCAAGCCGCCCAAGTCAACAATTCCGCCGAACCATTCCCTGGCAAAATCCAATCCCGGTCAACATTCAAAGCCTCCCCCAAAGCAGTCCTGAGATCCCCATAATCCGGGTCTGGGTAAGCCGTCAGACTGCTCAAGTGAGCTTGAATCGCAGCCAGGGCCGACTCAGGAGGGCCCAAAGGACTGATACTCGCAGAAAAATCGACAATAGCAGAGGCAGGGCAGCCTGCCAGTGCGGCTGCCCAAGCTAAATTCCCACCGTGTAAAGGTCTAATCAAGACTCAGTTCGCCAGCTATTCTGCGTTTTTCGGCGGTGCAACTCTGTCCTTAAACAACTTCCCTGCGGAAAATGCAGGAACTCTGGTTGCCGGGATTTCCATCTTGTCTCCAGTTTTGGGATTGCGACCCTCACGGGCCTTGCGTTCCCGCGACTCAAACGAGCCAAAACCGACCAGCGTCACCTTGTCGCCATCGGAGACAGCTTCCATGATTGCTTCCAGGGCCGCACTCAAAACAGCATCTGCCTGTTTTTTCGTCACGCTAGCCTTTTCCGCCACTGCATCAACCAATTCACCTTTGTTCATTGCGAAGTCCTTCTCGATTTGCAAAATTACGTTAAACAGAGTTAGTTCAACTATTAGCTGTGAGTTATCAACTGGATTGAGGTGTGGATTGGGAGGTTTGGGTGGTTCCCGATTGCTCCCGTCCGCTTCCCCGAATCACAACTCCTGCTGAATACCAATTACCCTAGGGTAATTGGTCAGAGAAGGAATTTTTGTTTCTAACTGCTGAAAACCCCACAGCATCTAATTTTCACTGCATTATTCTAAAGTCTTGCCGACCGTTATGGATCGGTGGAACCTTTAATTTATATGGAACTGGCTAATTTTTGTAATTAATCCCAAAATTTAGGTAAAAAAATACCACCTTGGAGACAAGATTTCTCGCCTCGGTGGATTTGCAATCTCAAAAAAATAGAAATAGAAGGAATAAAATGTAATTTGTCAAGGGCTAAAGGAAAAGTTTTTTCCTTCTTCCTTGTTTCTTTCCTCTTTCTTTTCCCCGTGGGGCAGGGCTGTTTCATTCTCCCGAAACCCGCCAGGGACTGAAGTCCCTGTCTCATAGCTGAAGTCGTCTGAAGACGACTGAAAGAGTGATTTATAGTCGTCTTGCAGAGGACTAATTAGTTCTTTAGTCCTCTTTTAGAGGACTTTCGCTTTGAGGCAGGGGTTTCAACCCCTGTCGGACTGTCGGACTGTCGGACTGTCGGACTCAGGGGAAAGAGCGTGGAAAGTTGACACCCATGTCTTCTTCCTTCGTTCCTACTGTCTCGGCTGGACTGGCTGACTGCGCTGCAACAGTTGGCGCGCGTCGGGACTGATGCTGTTTTGGTAGCCAAAGTTCGATCGATCGCTATCATCCAAAATCTGCGGAGTCAGCAATACAATCACTTCCGCCCGCTGGTTGGTCTTATCAGTGCTCCTGAACAGCGAACCAATTATCGGCAAATCTCCTAAAATCGGAATCTTCCTCGCTGTAACCCGGTCTTGGTCGCGGATAATCCCCGATAAAATCAAAGTCTGACCGTCCCGCAGGCGAATTAGCCCCGACTGCAAAGAGCGCCGAGCCAGCAGGGTGATAGTGTTATTTTCTCCTGCGCCAGTGCTCAGGGGTCTGTCCGGGCCGATCGCACTGACGATTGGGTTGACTCGCAGAGAGACAAAACCGTTATCGTCGATGCGATCGATCGCCACTCCCAACTGCAAACCGGCCTGACCTTTTTCTGCCGTCACCGTTCTGGTAGTTTGACCTTCTGTTGTCTGCGATTCCGATCGAATGTTAGTAACCACTTCTTCGGTGATATCCACATTCGCCGTTTCCCCTTCTTGGACAACTAAAGTCGGATCAGTCAGGATTTTGGCATTCTGGCTGGTAATACTTGCTTGCAGGTTAGACAGAAAACGTCTTGGATATTGGAACAGCGGGAACAGGCCGAAGTCTGCACTTCCTGAGCCTGTCGTCGATCCAGGAATGTAATCTGTAATTCCAACTCGCCTGGGGTCATTAGTAACTGGGGCTGTCGGCTGGAGGAACACACCTTTGGCGGCGGTATCGCGACCTTGACCTGTAAGCGGCACGATACGCCGGCCGTTCGCATCGTAGAAAGGCGTGTCCCTGAATTCTGTGGGAATGTCTCGGTTCTCAATAATCGGCCGATTAGCTATGCCACTAGTTACAGTCGTGCCATTGGGCGGATTGATGCCGCCAAAATTGACGATCGCCGCCCCGCCGTCATTGACAAAGAAACTGTCATTAATCCCGAAAGAGAAGCTGGTGTTACTGACGTTGTTTCCCGACAAGTTGATATCGATCACCTTGACGTTGACAGCCACTTGACGGCGGCGCAAATCTAGCTGTGTCAAGAAAGCCACAGCCATGTCCACTTTGCGCGGATCGCCCACCAAAGTGATGGAATTGAGCCGAGAATCCGCCAGCACCGACAGTCCCCTCAGCAACAGCGGCCCCGTGCCTTCCCTAGCGCCGATCGCCTTAATGTCGGGTTCCCGAATTTCCACATCCCGCGCAGCATTTCCCTGGCCCACGCTTTGAATAGTCACGCGAGTAATCGGCAGTTGAGTTTCCGCGCCTTGAGCGCTCAAAAAGTTAGCTGCATCCGTAGACCGAACTTGATTGAGCCGCAAAGTCCGAATGATAATATTGCGTGAGTCGATCGGCAAGCTCGTCCCTACAAAAATCGTCCGCCCCTGGCGGTTAGCTTGCAGTCCGCTGAGCCGCAGCACGTAATTAAAGACATCTTGCACCGACTCATTTTCGATGTCCAAAGAAATCTTCGGCCCTTCATCTGACCCCGATACTCCTGGCTGACCAGGCACTGCGGGCTGGCCCGGTTGAGCAGGGGCCCCGCCGCCTGTAAAAGCAATGTTCAAGCCAGCAGCGCGGGCCAGCAGAGCCAAAACGTCCCGGACTGGGGCATCCCGCAGCACCAAGCGGGGGATGCGTTCTCCCGAACTCAGTTCAATATTTCCCACGCCGGGGGCGATGTTAGACACCGCGATATCTCCCAAGGGCGGAGCCACTGCCCGCGGCTGGAAAGGCGCAGCCTGATTGCTTTGGGATTGTATTTCGCTGGGGAGGGGCGGGCGATCGTTTCTGGTAACAGTAACTTCGGGATTTGGCAGCAGCACGCCTGGGTTTTGCGAGGTGCGGACTTGGGGAGCCGGGGGGGGAGCTGTTTGGCTCAGCGGCAGTCCCGGAGGCGGCGGAGGTGGAGTTTGGGCAGACTGTGCTGTGCCACCCTGTCCGGCAACGCTAAGGACGATGCTTTGGCCTTGTCCCGGAACAATTTGTCCGTTGGGAACTCCGTTGGTGCCGGCTACCACAACGCGGATGCTGTTAGCCTCTACCTGGCTGATTTCTACTGAAGAAATTCCCGGAGCTGGGTTATCTTGACGGAAGCTGTTGCCTTGTGGTAAGCGGAGCTGGGTGTTGATAATTGTGGCTTGGTAAGTATTGCCGTTATTGATGGCGAAAACTTGCGGGCGATCGCCCTTTTCTGTAGCCAGAACAATATTTACGCCATTATTACCTTGACTTACTTGCACTCCTGTTACCTGAGTCGGCAATGCCAAGACTGGGGCTTGGGCGATCAGAACTCCTGCAACGCTGCATAAGAGTCCTCCACTTAACCGTAGATGCTGTTTCACGTTCTCTCCTCCACTACAATTTGTTATTTGTTGTTCGCAGTCTTTTGTCGCTAGCTGCTAAACTGACTAAAATATTCTCGCTTCGAGCCTTTTTAAAGGAAGAAGTTATGCCCTTTTCGATGTTTAATTTTCGATTGGGAATAACAGATGACATAAGGGTTAGAAGCTATCCTACAGCAATCCTCGCATCATTTGTTGATTTCTTACTCCCTCCCCTTACAAATGGGAGGTTTGGGGTAGGGTAAAAAAAATACGACTCCTGCAAGGATTGCTATACAGTTCCATTACTTTTTGAAACTGGTATTAGAAGAAATTAGATTTTAGAGCCAATTTTTGATTGCCATCTAAAAAATATTTTTCTGACCTTCATACTTTTTTGACTTCTACCTTCAATCTTTCCATTTCAAACTTCTGCCTTCTGACTTCTTGTGAAATAGCGAGTTGGGAACAATAGCTAATATCTGCCAAATAATAGCTACTTAGCACCAGGACTCGGAGCCGGAGTTGGCGGTTTTTCTTCTTGCTTTAGCGGCAGCAGCGCGTGCAAGTCAAAAGCAGTTTTAATTTTAGTTGGCGGTTGCTCCACAGGAACTATTTTCCCTTTCAAAAAATCAACTTCAATTGGCTGATTTGATGCTAGCAATTCAGATTTCAAATTCCTAACTACCAACAGCGACTGCATCAACTCCAAGTTACGCATAAAATTGCGGGTTTGATCAAAAGTGCCTTCAAACTCTACCTTAAATTTTTTGCGTCTGAGCTTGCCAGCCAGGGACGCCCCGAAGGAGCTATCGGCCAGAATATCAGGGTCTGGAGCTCCCGGCGTGGCGGTTGCTGTTGCTGGCGGCATATCCGGCTCAAATTTGGTAATTTTAGCCTTGAGGTCATCTCCTTGCACGCCGGCGTTGATTCTATTAACGAGTTGGGTCATGTCAAGCAAAAGCGTGTTGGCGCTGGCGTCGCTGGCAAACATGGCCGTGACGTTGGCCCGGCGCTGTTTTGCTTCTTCTTGCTTGGCTTCTGCTTCTGCCTTTTTTTGAATTTGAGTTTGCAATTGCACTTGCGTTTGCTTGCTTTCGCTAAGTTTTTGCTTGAATTCGCCGCTTTTTTGGAATTCGGGAAGTACGAACTGGTAGCCGAGGCCGCCAGCAATCAGGAGCCCGAGAACCGCGATGCCGATTGCTTGGACTTGGGGTGTCAGCTTAATGCCGAATATTTCCTTAGCCCCTGTATCTTCTGCTTGTCCGCTAGAAATAAACTCTGCTGTCATGGTTTTTTCACTTCTCCTTTTTGTGGTTCTAGCACTCCTTTTTCTTGAAGTGTTTCTATCCGTATTGCGAGCCCGTCTGCTTGCTTGCTTCGCAGCTCGGGGAGCAACTCGGAGGCACCCGTCGGGCTGAGCGTCGTTTCAATTTTATATTCCACCACTGGTCGCAGTTTGGGAAGTTCTGCTGGTGCTGCGTTTTGGTTACGCACTTGTAATTGTGCGGGGTTGTTTTTTAATGTGGCCGCTATCAGTTTGGTATCGGTGTTAAGGAAGAAGGGAGAGCGCTGGACTAGCAACATAAAGTCGTTAACTTGAGCAAAGGTACTGGCTATCCCTGAAATTTGCACTTTTGATGCCTGCTGCGGGACGACGGGGACGGGAGGTGCTGCCGGGGCGGGGCTGGCTGCTGGAGACGGACTCGCCCCCGGGGAAGCAGCGGGAGTTGGTGGGGGAGGAGGAGGAGGTGCTGCAACGGGGGAGGGACTTGGGTCGATTTGCTCGATTTTGCCAATTTGCACTCCGGCCGGAGTACGGGCACTGAGGTCTTGCAGCATCGCCGACCAAGGTTTAATTTGGTCGAATACTCCAGCTAATGCTTTGTATTCGGCGGTAACTTGGTCGGTTTCGGCGTTGATGGCTTTGATGGTGTTGGCTTGAGTGTTTAACAGGGCCAGTTCTGTGTCGATGGTTGCTTGTTGTGCGGCCAAGTCGGTATTTTCCTTAGTCGCCCACCACCAGGCGCCCATGACTGCGGCGTTGATGCCAAAGGCAAACAGCACTGCCCCATATATGGGCAGTTGGTCTTTGGCTCCACCGGAACTTTTTTTAGCTGGGCTTTTGGTTGCAACGGGTTTGTAGTCGGGACGGTCGTTGAGAAAATTAATATCTAGGCTGTACATGGCTTCACTCGATTTTATAGCAGAAGGAAGAAGGCAGAAGGCACAATGTAGAAGGTAGAAGGCACAATGTAGAAGGCACAGTGTAGAAGGTAGAAGGTAGAAGGCAGAAGGCAGAAGGTAGAAGGTAGAAGGAAAAAGTGATCTACCGCTAATGTTTCAGCAATTAAGAAGGTACTAACAGTCTTGGCTGTTGCTATAGATTTAAATTAGAAATTTTAGATTTTAGACAGAACCCAAGATTGCTGGTACAAGTGAAGGATTTATTTAGGGAAGAAAGAAACAACTTTCTGCCTTTTACTGAAGGAAGGGGCTGCTTCTACCTCAGATATATTCTACCTTTTACCTTCTACCTTCTACCTTCTATCTTCTACCTCCAATATTCTACCTTCTGCTTTCTGCCTTCTTCTTTTGGAAGGGGTTTTTACCTCAAATTCTCAAATCGGTTTTTCTCTCATCTAAAACTGTTAGGTCACATAACCTCCCTTAGTCCTAAACCTAGGGCGACTCCTAAACCTGCTCGCTGTTCTGGGGTAATTTCTTGGCTGATTTCGACTCCTAGGGTTTCGATGGGATCGACTTGAGATGCGGGCAAGCTTAATCTTTGCATAAAAAATTCGTCTAGTTTGCCGATCGCAGCTCCCGGACCCGCTAGCAGTAGTTGCGCTACTTCGAGTTCTTCGCTCTGGTTGAGGTAAAAGTCTACTGAGCGGCGCAGTTCGTCTGCTAGTTCTCCCAATACTTTAATCATCGCATTTGTTCCCGGATTGGCGTCTCCCGATGCGCCCATTGTATCTGTGACTGGCAGGGTCATGCCTTGCAGTTCGCTGGTGTCTCTGGTTGGTGGCAGGTTCATGGCTTGGTTGAGGGCGGTCTGGATTTGGTAGGTGCCGATCGGGATGGTACGGTTGAACTGAGGTATGCCGTCCACTACTATAGCTAACTCGGTGCTGTCAAATTCTATGGCGGTGAGAACTGCTGCTTCTTGGGAGGAAAATTGTTGCAGTTGTTCTTTGAGGGTGCGGATTAGGGCAAAACTGGTTACTTCTAATACGTCTATAATCAATCCGGCTTCTTTGAATGTTTCGATGTATGTGTCGGTAACTTCTCTGCGGGTTGCTACTAAGACGACTTGCACTTTTTCTACTCCGTCGTCATCTACAAAAAGGCCTATTTTTTGATAGTCTACGTCGGCGTCTTCTCTAGGAAATGGCAAGTACAGTCCTGCTTCTGCGTTCATGTAATCCCGCAGTTCTTCTTCGTTGAGTTCTGCGGGAACTGGGATGAGGCGGATGACTGCTTCGCGGCCTGGAATGGCTGTGGCTACTCGCTTGGCTTTGATTTTGTTGTCCGTGAGGACGGTACGTATTAGTTCTGCCATTCCCGGCGGATCGACTATTTGTCCTTCTTGTACATAGTCTTCTGGAACTTCTATTGAGGCTAGGATGCCTAATTTTAATGCCTGAGCTTTCTTTTCAAGCTGAATGATGTTGATGCGGTCTGGGGCTATTTCGATCCCGATTCCTGGCTGGCGTTGGGAAAGTAGACCTTTGAAAAAGTTAACCATGTGATTGGGTCGCCGATAATTGCTATTTTTTTCTTTTGTAGTTGGCCAGCCTGATTCAGCGCGCAGGCGTGTTGGAGGGTTGGTTTCCAACTGCAGCCAGAGTGCTGTAATCTCGGTATCCCGCCTTCTTCTGCACAGCTCAGTCTGTGTTGCGCGATCGCTAGTTCCGATTTTATGCTATCCAATTTACTTGACAATAGCTATTCTGCGGAGAATGTCAATAAATTCCAGCTCGATCGACCGAAAACCCGCCGATTCTGCACAAAAACCGACTATCTCGCTCCTGAACCCAGGTACAAAACTCTGTTACTGACTCATGAGCGCTTGATTCGGGCGATTCCCTGCGGGATAGCTTCGCCGCGCGTGCCTTTGTCTGACAAGCGAATTTCAAAGGTGTTACCCGCCACGTGATTTATCTCGCGCAAGTCAATCCTTGCATCTCAAATCTAAAATCCTTGCGTCCCCCGAATTAATCTCGCGCAAGTCAATCCAAAATCTAAAATCTAAAATCTAAAATCGAATGACGGTTCCCATAACTCTCAAATTTTATTCTATGAAACGTAAATCTTGGCAACTTTTTGCTGTTTTTGGGCTGGTGGGGCTGCTGCTGGCTGCGGTGGTGAGTTGCAGCAAGCCGGCTGTTAATTCCCAGGCAAATAATACGCAGGAAATCGAGTTCTGGACTATGCAGCTTCAACCTCAGTTTACTGAGTATTTCAACAAGACGATCGCCGGTTTTGAAGCGGAAAATCCGGGGGTGAAGGTGCGCTGGGTGGACGTTCCTTGGTCGGCGATGGAAAGCAAGATTTTGGGGGCTGTTTCGGCGAAAAATGCGCCGGATGTGGTGAACCTAAATCCCGATTTTGCTTCGCTGTTGGCAGGACGCAATGCTTGGCTGGATTTGGATTCTCGGATTCCGCAGCAAGTTCGTGAGCTCTATCTCCCCAATATCTGGAAAGCTAGTGTACTCGACGGCAAGACTTTTGGCATTCCTTGGTATCTCACGACTGGGGTGACAATTTACAATACGGAGTTGTTGAAGAAGGCGGGAATTGCTAAGCCTCCTGCTACTTATGCCGAGTTGGCAACTGTTGCCAAGCAGGTGAAGGAAAAGACTGGTAAGTTTGCTTTTTTTGTGACTTTTGTGCCGGAAGATTCGGCGGAAGTTTTGCAATCTTTCGTGCAGATGGGTGTGCCTTTGGTGGATGCGAAAGGCAAGGCGGCTTTTAATACTGCTAAGGGCAAAGCTGTTTTTCAGTATTGGGTAGATTTGTACAAGAACGGACTTTTGCCGCAGGATGTTTTGGTGCAGGGACATCGTAGGGCGATCGAGCTTTATCAAGCTGGGGAAACTACTTTTTTAGCTTCCGGGCCTCAGTTTTTGAAGGCGATTGCTGAGAATGCTCCGAGTATTGGTGCTGTTTCTACTGCTGCGCCTCAAATTACGGGGGAAACAGGCAAGAAGACTGTGGCGGTGATGAATTTGGTTGTACCCCGCGACAGCAAGCGCCCTGATGATGCTGTCAAGTTTGCTTTGTACGTGACTAATTCTCAAAATCAGTTGGCTTTTGCTAAGGCTGCTAATGTTTTGCCTTCTACGGTTGAGGCTTTGCAGGACGATTATTTTAAGACTGTTTCTGCTGATGCTCCTGCTGCCGATCGAGCTCGGGTTGTTAGTGCTTCTGGGTTGAGTTCCGCTGAGCTATTGATTCCGCCTTTGAAGGATGTTAAGAAGTTGCAAAAGGCGATTTATGACAATTTGCAGGCGGCAATGTTGGATGAGAAGTCGGTAGATCAAGCTGTTGCTGATGCGGCTAAGGCTTGGGATCAAAAGTAGTTTTTAATTGAAGCGGGGGCGGGATTTTTTGTATCTCGCCCTTGCTTTTTTTTGCTACTTGACGTATTCTTAAATAATGGGAATCTGTGCCACCATATATAAGCAGATATAAGCTTTTAAGTTCTTATCGAATGATGAAATTACCGCTTCTTAACAAGGCGGAGTCGGAGGAGAACCCTGGAGCGGTCAATCTCGACTATTTCAGAGGTAAATGTTTCTTGATAAGAAGCCTCGCTCATCCCAAAAACGGGCTTTCTTTATCCGGTGCGTTCGCCTTTCTCAATTCAGCTTGATTGATGATTTGTACGAAGATAGCCTGAATTCCTCAAATCTTCAGAAATTTGACTTGTGTTAAAATTAAAGCTCAGATCGGAAGAGGAGAAAATTCTTATGCCAGCGATGACACTCAAAGATTTAAACCAAGTTCAAACCCTTTTTTCCGAAGCGGGTTTAGATTACAAAATTGAACTAGAAGACGGGAGACTTTCAATTGTGGGGCCATCAGACATCGTATCCAGTGAAATCAGCAGTATTTTGATTCGCTTGCTGGGTAACTGGGTTTATCCCCGTCGCTTGGGGAGAGTCTTTGACTCCGCGGGCGGTTTCATCATGCCGGATACGAATGTCAAAGCACCGGATGTTTCTTTTGTGCGCGCCGCCCGCTTGCGCCAAAGTCCGCGTTATTTTGGAGAACTTGTCCCGGATTTGGTGGTTGAGATTAAATCTCAGAGCGATCGCATTAAGCTTATAGAAACCAAAGTTTTGAAGTTTATAGAGCTGGGTGCGATCGTCGGAATTCTGATCGATCCTGATGAAGAAACAGTGACTATTTATCGCTCTACAGGTGAACCGACTGTTTTAGGAAATGGCGATATCTTAACAGTAGCAGAACTTTTTCCCGGTTGGGAATTGCCCGTTTCGGAATTGTGGCCTCCTATCTTTACGGAGGAAGAAACACAAGGTTAAAGAAAAAAGAGCGTGAAGCGAAGCTATCCCGTTCCCCGCAGGGGTTCCCGAAGGGTAGGGAATCGCCCACTCTACTTATCGAGCTTTTCCTTCATCGCGATCGCACTTCCAAATATTCATCAGCGGTGGAGATAAACGCTAATGAACTTGTCCAGCTAGCTCAATCGGTGAATCTTGATGCGTCAATCGATAGGCAGCACTTTCTTCCAGCAATTGTCGAATAAAATGGGGGCTGTGAGCATTAATTGAATGTAACAGATTTCTATACAAGCGGCAGGCAACCTCATCATTCAAAATGCGACTGTGGAGTATTCTTGTCCAATCAGAGGCAACAACAATTAATTGTGGGATGACACGGATAAATGCTTGTAACTGCTGTTCCATTTCAAAAGATTCTAAAAAATGAATTAGGCTAAACATGACCTCCGGCTGTTGGCAGCGATCGTCTAAAATGAGATGTAAATCTGGTAAATGTTCACTCTCAGGATGCTTCGCGAATTCCGCTAAAGCATTTTCAAAAGCTGTTACTTCTTCCGTGGATCGCATTAATTTATTAGCGGCCAAAATGGTAATCCAGCTATTTTCCTTCATCAGCTATTTACTTCCTTTTCAAAAACGCCCAACCAAGCTAACTTATTTGACTGGATAACTTGCTGTAAGCTGCGCCTAATTTGTGGCGTATAAAGTCCCTGACGGCGATAAATTGCTCGCGCATCGCTAATTTCTCTAGCTAGTGCTTCCCTTGGTAACAAGCTGAGGTTCGGAGATTGTCCGTAAGAGATAGTCTGGCGATGACGACCTCCTTTACCGGGCAAAGGGTGTTCCATCATTATAGCAATACCCATTTCTCTGCTGTAACCAAGAACCTTTGCTGCCATGAATCCATTAGAAGGAATGTGATGTGGTGTCAGATTATCGCCTCTTCGTCCAGCTTTAAGCAGGTCTCCGTAACATCCAACTGCGCCTTCCCCTGGGAGAAGTCTGTTTGTATAATTAGCTATTTATATTCTCCTATTCGCTGCTAACGGACATGATATTACGACAAGAAACCCAGTGTCTATGAAGCACCTCTTGCCAGTTTCCCCGAACAATTCATCTTAAGGCAGGATGCGTTTAAGCTTGGGATTGTTGTTGTTGCAGAAAATAGCCGACGAGATAAAGAGAACCGCAAAGGATTGTTAGGTTGTCGCCTGTAACAGCAGCATCTAAAGCTGTTGTTAAGTCGGGGAAGGCTTGACAGAGAGTTAATTCGGGGCAGATAATTTGAGCTAGGGTGGCTAGTTCTGCGGGGGATGATGAGTTTTGATCGGGTACGGGTACTAGGTAAAGTCGATCGCCCTTTTTGAGTAATGCTTTCAAAATATCATCGCAGTCTTTAGTCGCCAGAATGCCGATTACCCAGTTAATCGGTTGGGAACTGTTAAGATTATCGACATATTCGCGCAGGGCGATCGCTGCGGCTGGATTGTGCGCGCCGTCAATTAATAGGTTGCGGTTTTTCCAAGTTGTCTGCTGGAGTCTTCCGGGCCATTGGGTTTTGGCTATGCCGTTTTTGATGGCGGTTTGGGATATTTGCCATCCTTGGTTTTGGAGAGTTTGCAAAGTGGCGATCGCAATTGCTGAATTCATTAGTTGAATTTTTCCCAGCAGTGGCAATTGATATTTTATTTTAACCGCATTTTGATTTAACTGATATTCTGCGAATCCTTGTCCTACATCTCTTGCTGGTTTTACCCAAGTTGCCGGACAGTCTAATTCTTGAATGCGTTTTTCTACTATTATTCTAGCTGATTCTGGCAATTCTCCGATCACTGCGGGACATTTTGCTTTAAGAATTCCCGCTTTTTCCCCAGCAATATCTGCCACAGTGGGGCCGAGTATTTGCCAGTGGTCGAGACTGATAGAAGTAATGACGCTAGCGAGAGGTTTTTCGCAAACGTTTGTGGCGTCTAATCTACCGCCTAATCCTGTTTCTATGACTGCAATATCTGCTTTTTGTTCGGCGAAATACAGCCAAGCTGCGGCGGTGATTATTTCAAATTGAGTGGGAGTTTCGGTGTTGTTTTCGGTGGCGGCGACAACTCGTTTTAGACACTGTTGCAATTCTGTTGGGGAAATCGGTTTTTGGTTGATGCAAATTCTTTCTGTCCAATCGATTAAGTGCGGGGATGTGTAGCGTCCAACTCGATAGCCTGCTTCTGTTAGTACGGAAGAGAGATAAGCGCACACGGAACCTTTGCCATTGGTGCCGGCAATGTGGATAATGGGTACTTGTTGGTGGGGGTTGTCTAGTTTTTGGAGAAGTTGGTGAATTCTTTTTAAGCCGAGATGGACGCCGAAATGTTGATAGGATTGGAGGATGGATTCTGCATTCATTGAGGATGATAAAGTCTGTTTGTGTGTGAATTAGATTTTTTTTATTAACCGCAGAGGGCGCAGAGGGCGCAGAGTGAGAGAAGAAAGAGAGAGGTTTATAATTGAGTTATTGTATTTATTGCTGGTGAAAAAAGGTGGATTTGGATATTATTTCTCTGTTTTCTGGTTGTGGGGGGTTGGATTTGGGTTTTCGCTTAGCTGGGTTTAATCCAGTTTGGGCCAATGAATATGATAAGTCTATTTGGGATACGTATAATTTTAATCATCCTGAAACTATTTTAGATCGCAGAGATATCAGAAAAATTAATTCTGATGAAATTCCCAACTGTATTGGGATTATCGGCGGCCCTCCTTGTCAAAGTTGGAGTGCGGCGGGTGCGAAACGGGGGATTGATGATAGTCGGGGTCAACTTTTCTGGGAGTATATCAGAATTGTGCGAGACAAGCAGCCTTTGTTTTTTTTAGCGGAGAATGTTAGCGGTATTTTGGCCCCCAGAAACAAGGATGCTTTCACTTATATATTATCGCAGTTTGAGGCGATCGGGTATCGGGTTTCGTTCCAGTTGGTGAATGCTAAAAATTTTGGTGTTCCGCAAGATAGGCAAAGGGTGATTGTTGTTGGTTATCGGCAGAATCTGGGTTTTGGTTTTGAGTTTCCCGAACCTGGAACCGATGTTTTGACGCTGAAAGATGCGATTTTTGATTTGCAGGCGATCGCCCCTATGTCAGTTAAGGGTAAATTAGATAATTATCACGATTCTGTCCCAAATCACGAATGTGCGGATTTGGGGTTTTCCAGCATTTATATGTCGCGCAATCGAGTGAGAAGTTGGTCAGAACCTTCGTTTACAATTCAGGCAAGCGGCAGACACGCACCTCTCCATCCTCAAGCTACTAAAATGATTTTAGTTGGCAAAGACAAACGCATTTTTGACCCCAATTCGCCTCTGCCTTACCGTCGGCTTTCTGTGCGAGAGTGCGCGAGAGTTCAGACTTTCCCGGATGACTTTATTTTTAAGTACAAGTATATTGCGGATGGATACAAAATGGTCGGCAATGCTGTTCCTGTTAATTTAGCCAGAGTTTTGGCAAGTAAGATTTTTGAGAATATTGTCAACTTAAGCCGACCATCTACCAGTCCCTAGGCAATGAATTCCACGGCGCTTTTAGCGAAAGTCATCGCTATAAAGACTAATCTCAAATCCGTATTATTCATCTCTCTCTTCTCCTCCTCTGTGTCCTCTGTGGCCTCTGCGGTTTAATAATTCCGAATTATCTGTCATTGAAACTTGGTTAACTGACCTAGATTCTGCTGAATCGCATTTATCCCGCGAATATGAGACAAAGGAGAACCTCCGTACAAAAAGCTGTTCAAACTAACTTGATAATTTTGCTGAACTGCTAAATCCAGCCACAAATTGTTAATCGCATCTCCCGGCTTGTAGTCGGGAATGTTGTGCTGATAGTAAGGAAAACTGTCTATACAAGTATTGAAAAAGTTCTTGCGGCCGCAATGCTTTAAATACTGATATCGCGGCTTAAATTCTGTTTGATTTTCCAATACTGTATATATAGTATCTGCGAGAGATTCTGGGTCAAATTTGGCGTAAAGACCCGCACCTTCGGGGAAAACTGGCGAGTTTCCTCTGGCGTATTGGTTGAATTCTTCAAAACAAATTACAGGTACGTTGCAACTCATGGCTTCGGTAATGCCCCGGTTTTTTCCTTCTAGAAGGGAACCGAGGACGAATGCTTGGGCTCGCGAATAATATGTGGGGATTTCGCTGTAGTAGTCTACTCTCGGTACTAAGTTAATGTAGTCCGACGGATTGCCTAAAATTGCCTCTACTTGCCGCCATTCTTTTAATGCGTACTCGTCGAGAGTTTTCAGGTTGCTAGCATCAAATTCGTGGCCGGTGACTACTGTTAATTTTATCGGTTTTTGCGGATATTTTTGGCGGTAAACTTTTAAGGCTTTGGCTATGATTGGCAAATTTTTTTCTTCGGAGAGTCGGGCGACGGCTAGCAAGTCGATGTCTTTGGCGGGGACGTTGCGCGGGGAAATTAAGTATTCGTTGATAAAGTCGGTGTCTTGCAGTGGTATGATTGGTTTGTGGGCGCGATCGACATAAGTTTCGCGAAACCACTTTTCTCGCTGTGGGTTTTTGTATAAACTGGAGTAGGCGTCAGCTATGGGGGCCCAGGAGTAGGAGATTCCGGGGGAATAGGTGAAGGAGAAAAATACTGATGAAATTTGGGGAAATAGTTTGTTTATTAGTTCGACTCCTTCGCTGAAGTAAATTCCTTTGATGAAACGCCCTTCGTAAAACAGTGGGGGAAGCAATACGTAGAAACTGACGGTATCGAAGCGGTGGGGTTGGTCTTCAAATATCTCCCAGGTAAAGGCGTCTAAGTCTGCATAGATTTCGGCGATTGGTTTGTTGATGTGGGGGTTGCGTAAATATGGTTTTTGTCGATCGTAGTTGCCGCGTACCATAGAAGTTTTTTGTTATTATTGTATAGTAATGTTGTTTGTTTTGTGAACAAGATTTTTTTAATGAACCGCAGAGGGCGCAGAGGGCGCAGAGAAGAAGAGAAGAGAGTTATTCACAAGTTATCTAGGGGTTGTTCTAGTGATTGATTGTCGCCTATTGTGAGGGCGAGTTGGTAGATTTGGCGGCGGGGGAGGGATGTTTGTTGCGCTAGCTGGCGGCTGGCTTGGGAACGACTTATGCCTTGTGCAATTAATGTTTGCAATTCTGCTTTGATGGCGTCTTCGGAAAATATTGGGGCGGCTGTTTGGATGCCGGCTATTACGAGGGTAAATTCTCCCTGGGGTTCGCGATTGGTGTAAAGCTCGATCGCACTTTCTATACTACCACGCCAAAACTCTTCGTGCATTTTGGTTAACTCTCTCGCCAGCACAATCTGTCTGTCGCTTCCCAAACTATTTGCTAAATCTTGTAAAGTTTGTCGCAATCTGTGCGGAGATTCGTATAATATTATAGTGCGGGATTCTATTTGCAAAGCTTCTAAACTCTGTTGCCGTTCTTGACCTTTCACGGGTAAGAAACCTTCAAATACAAATCTCTCTGTGGGTAATCCTGATGCAGTTATGCCAACAATGCAGGCGGTCGGGCCGGGAATCGGAATAATGTTAATATTAGCATCGGCGCAAGCTTTGACTAACTCGGAACCGGGGTCAGAAATTCCCGGCATTCCGGCATCGGTGACGAGGGCGATATCTTTGCCTAAATGCAGTTTGTCGATGAGTTCGGGAAGTCGTTGGTGTTGGTTGTGTTCGTGATAGCTGATTTGGGGAGTTTTGATTTGAAAATGGTGCAAAAGTTTGCCTGTATGGCGGGTATCTTCGGCGGCGATGAAGTCTACTGCTTGCAAAATGCGGATGGCGCGAAATGTCATGTCTTCGAGGTTGCCGATCGGGGTTCCTACGATGTAAAGTGTTCCTGTATTGGGATTTGCTTGCATTTTAAGATTGATATTTTTTAACGATAGGACACGGGCGAGACGCCCATGCCACAGGCCCATGCCACAGGCCCATGCCACACATTTAAGAAGATATGAAAACCGGATTGTTTTTGGGATTGGCGACTTTAGATTTAATTTATTTGGCCGAGAAGCCTCCGGGTGAAAATCAGAAAGTTGTTGCTTCTGATTGTACCATTGCTGCGGGCGGGCCGGCGGCAAATGCTGCGGTCACTTTTAGCTATTTGGGGAATGCGGCGGTATGGGCTGGGGTTTTGGGCACTCACGCGATCGCCCAATTAATTCGTGCAGACTTAGCGGAGTATAATGTCAGGATAATTGATTTGGCACAAGGGCGATCGCACTCGCCGCCAGTTTCCTCGATTATTGTAACTGAAGCAACGGGCGATCGATCGGTAATTTCTATCAATGCTACGAAATCGCAAGTTGACAGTCAAACAATTAACCAGGATATTTTAACCTCAGTTAATATTGTACTGCTTGACGGACATCAAATAGCAGCCAGCAAAGAAATTGCTCAACTTGCCAAGTCAAAAAACATTCCCATTGTCCTCGATGGCGGCAGTTGGAAACCCGGATTAGAAGAAATATTACCTTTTATTGAATGGGCTGTATGTTCGGATAACTTTCATCCGCCCAACTGCGACAATTCCGAACAAGTCTTTGCTTACCTCTCAGCAGCAGGAATTCCCAATATTGCCATCACTCGCGGCGAAAAATCAATTTCATACCTCAGCAATGGCAGTTACGGCAGTATAGAAGTACCTCAAATTCAAGCCACAGACACTTTAGGCGCTGGCGACATCTTTCACGGGGCTTTCTGTCACTACATTTTGCAAAATAACTTTACCGATACTCTCACCGCATCAGCTAAAATCGCTTCCCATTCCTGCAACAACTTCGGAACCCGCGCCTGGATGAATAAGAGTTAATTTTCAATTAAAATTAACCAAACTATCCGGTTAAAACCCCTCAAAGCTAGAAAACTTGAACTAGCAACACCTGTTAAGTTAAAATCCTGACAGCAACCTCGACAAAATTTGTGAACTTCCCTTTTCTCTTCCTTCGGGCCCGTGGAACAGGCGTCTCGCCTGTGAATTTTCGCAGTTCGTTAAAATTGCTATATTAGTGAAACAACCTCAAACCAAACCAAACACTCCCAAACCAACATACCCGAATCATGTCTGACACCCAACCCCTAACTATCACCCTTCCCCCTTTGCGGATTACCCTCACAGAACAACAGCAAGTTAACCTAGAATGGCTGACACAAAACTTGCCCAATCTACTCACCCCAAGCAAACCAGAAGTTCCCGATAATATGAAACAGTGGGTGGCGGCCAACAAATTATTAAATCAACCCGACGCCGAAATTATTCAAGCCTTAATAAATACCGGCATAGATGCGGAAACAGCCACCGCAGAAGTTAGGGAAATATCATCTCATCCCTACTTCCAAGCAGGCAGTCAGTACGTGCAGTTATTGCAGAAATTAGAATCGCATCTCAGGATTAACAATCAATTAGCTGCATTGTCTTCCAAGTTTGGCACAATCGAACGCAAAAGCAGCCTTTCCAGAGAGTATTTTCTCGAAAATTACTACGCCAAAAATACTCCAGTAATTATTACCAATATCATGCACAACTGGAAAGCGTTGCAGTTGTGGACGCCGGAGTATTTGCAAGAAAAATATGGCGATGCAGAGGTACAAATTCAAGCCAACCGCAATTCCGACCCGAATTACGAAATTAAGATAGAAAATCACAAAAAAATTGTTTTGTTCCGCAAATATGTAGACATGGTGGTCAAGGGCGGGCCTAGCAACGATTACTACATGGTTGCTAACAACCAAACTCTTGAAAGAGAGGAATTTAAACCGCTATTTAACGACATTGAAATATTCCCCGAATACCTAAATCCAACGGATACAAAAGGCAGAGTTTTCTTTTGGTTCGGCCCGAAAGGCACGATTACACCGCTACACCATGACCCAGTTAATTTAATTTTAGCTCAAGTGTCGGGTCGCAAACTAATTAAATTGATTTCTCCGCAACAAACACCTCTGCTTTATAATCACGTCGGAGTTTTCAGTAAGGTTGACGGCGAAAATCCCGATTATGACAAATACCCGCTTTACAGAGATGCGAAAATTATTGAAGTGATTTTGGAACCGGGAGAAGCTATTTTTATTCCTGTCGGTTGGTGGCATCATGTAAAATCATTGGAAGTGAGTATTTCGGTTTCGTTTACTAATTTTGTGTTTCCTAATTATTATGAATGGAAATATCCTCATATTAATTGGTAATTTCTAATGTATGGTTCCCAGGGGCGGGCACGGGGGCACCGCCCCTACAGAAATCGGCGTTTATCTGCGGTTCAAAAAAAAAAGAAATTCATGAAAACTCTCGAAGAATTAAGCGAAATTTCACGATCGATCGCCTGGAGTGCATCAGATATCCTACAATCCTATTATCGCCAGGATTCCAACACTCCTAACCTCGACATCCAAGAGAAAAAAGATGGCCCCGTCACCGCCGCCGATGTCGCTGTCAATTCTTACATTCTCGACGAATTACAGTCGGCTTTAGGGAATACAGAATTTGGCTATCTCACCGAAGAAACTTACAAATCTTATTTAGAAAAAAACGGTCAAATTCCCTTACCTCAAAGTTGGGTTTGGATTATTGACCCTTTGGATGGAACGCGAGATTTTATTGACAGGACAGGTGAATTTGCTGTTCACATTGCTTTAGCCTTCGAGGGAAGACCGGTATTGGCAGTTGTGGCCTGGCCGCAACAGCAAAAGATTTATTACGCAATCCGCGATGCGGGCGCTTTTATGGAAAGTCGGGCCGGTTCTGCGGTCAAGTTGCAGGTTTCGGCGCGAAATATAGTGGCAGATTTATCTATAGTAACTAGCCGCAGTCACCGGGGCGATCGCTTTAATCAATTGTTACAAAAACTGCCATGTCAAAATCAACTAGCTGTCGGCAGTATCGGCTGTAAAATTGCGACTATTGTCGAACAAAAGGCTGATGTTTATATTGCGCTTTCGGGAAAGTCTGCACCGAAAGATTGGGATTTAGCGGCACCGGAATTAATTTTGACTGAAGCGGGCGGTCAATTTACTCGTTTTGACGGTTCTGCTTTGCAATATAACCGGGGAGATGTGAGTCAGTGGGGGGGATTGTTGGCGAGTAATGGTTGCTGTCACGCTGCTTTGTGCGGGCAAGCTGAGGAGATTTTAGCAGGGATAGATGGGGGTTTGAAGTAAGTCCGCGCGTGCGAAGCTATCCCGTAGGGAATCGCCCGTAAAGATGGTAACGAATCAGTTTTAGGGGCGGGTTTACGAGAAATAATTGCTTAAAACCAATTATCTAGTAAACCCGCCCCCACTTTTGCCCGAAAGTCCTCCTGGGGTTGAAACGAACGGCCCAACCGCATCGCAGATATCTATCAAAAATCCCGCTTTTAATATTTCAGTCTCATTACACTTGCGATTGAATAGT